>JBLHPD010000201.1:0-8789 GCA_047624165.1 Clostridium sp.
GTGTTTATTAATAATTTATATAACGTATTAATTTATCAATTTGACGTAACTTTTAGAAATATTATCAATAATATACTTCTACTTTAACTAACTCGTTTTGAGCAAAAAACTGAGAGCCTTATTCACCATTATGGAGGGGATGTTGGCATACATAAGTTTGCTACCCATTTTCGCGAGGAATAGTCAAGAATACCCAAAACGACATTGCAGTATATAAAGGTTATTAAAATAATTTGTGGAATATACTATATATGTAATGAGTTAATTAATATTGTTAAAAGTCATATGTGTAATAAAAATATTTACTTACTTCAATTAATTTAACAAATTATTATTATTAATTAGGGGGGAAAGATGAGAAATGTTGATGAAATTAAAAAAATAATATGTGATGTCATTGATAATAATGCCGAAAAAATAATATCCATTGCAAAACATATTGGTGAAAATCCTGAACTTGGATTTAAAGAGTATAATACTTCTAAAATTGTTGAACAAGTCTTTAAAGAATTAGGTTTAACATACAAGTCAAACTTAGCACTTACAGGTGTAAAGGCTAAGCTAAAAGACACTACAAGTAAAGTTAATATTGCAATTATTGGCGAATTGGATGGTATTCCATGTCCAGAACATCCTTTTAGTAACAAGGATACAGGCGCATCACATGCGTGTGGGCATAATCTTCAAATTGCTGCACTTTTAGGAGCAGCTATGGGTTTAAAGTTATCTAATGTAAGTGATGATTTGGATGGAAATGTTACTTTTTTTGCAGTACCCGCAGAGGAATTTATTGAAGTAGAATATAGAGACCAGCTACGATCAGATGGTAAACTTCATTTTCTAGGAGGCAAACAAGAATTAATTTATAAGGGAGAGTTTGATGATATAGATATGTCTTTAATGTTTCACTCTCAATCGAATACACCTGAACCCACAATTGCTATAGGTGAAACTGGTAATGGGTTTATAGTTAAAAAAGTTCAGTATATAGGGAAGGCATCACACGCAGCTCAAGCACCTGATGAAGGTATTAATGCTTTAAATGCTGCAATGATTGGTATTATAGGAATTAATGCATTAAGAGAGACATTTAGAGATGATGAGCATATAAGAGTTCATCCAATTATAACCAAGGGGGGTACTACAGTAAATAGTGTGCCAGATGATGTTAGATTGGAAACTTATGTTAGAGGAAAGACAGTAGATGCAATGGAAAAAACAGATTTAAAAGTTGAGAGAGCACTTAAAGCAGGTGCATATGCCATTGGTGCTGATATAAAAATAGATACTATACCAGGGTATTTACCTATTAAATGCTCTAAAGAGTTTAATGATTTACTATTGTATAATGCTAAGAAATTTGAACCAGAAATAAAGGCAACTAAAGCTGAACATTTTGATGCTTCATCAGATTTTGGAGACATATGTCATCTAATGCCTGCTGTACATCCATTTATTGGAGGAGTAAGCGGATCACTACACACAAAAGAGTTTAAAGTAGAAGATTATTATGCTGCATGTATTTTACCGGCAAAACTTTTAGCAATTTCAATTGTTGATTTACTAATTGACAATGCTGATAAAGCTAAAGGAATAATTTCAAGTTACAAGCCTGATTTTACAAAGGAAGAGTATATTAAATTTATGAATAAATATTTTTCTTAGGGGGTATATTAATGAAAAACTGGAAACTTCACATAATAGCATTAACTATTGTGGTTATTGCTGAAATGATTGGCACATATAAGTTTCAATTAGGACCTGGAATTATTGTAATTTTACCAATGCTGTATGCGCTTATCCTCGGAGTTATAGCAGGACCAAAATATTTAAAAATTGCAAAGGAAAAAGAAGTTAATGATGCAAGTGGATTAATTACTGTTTCACTAATGTTATTGATGGCAAGATATGGAACTTTAATAGGTCCTACATTACCTAAAATAATTCAATCTAGCCCAGCACTAATATTACAGGAATTTGGTAATATAGCAACTGTAATGATAGCTGTTCCAATAGCCGTTTACTTAGGGTTAAAAAGAGAAACAATTGGAGCTGCACATTCTATTTGTAGAGAGCCCAATATAGCTTTAATTGCAGATGTTTATGGCTTAGATGGTCCAGAGGGTAGAGGAGTTATGGGTGTGTATATTTCAGGTACGGTTATAGGTACAGTATTCTTTGGTTTATTTGCAAGCTTATTAGCATCTTTTACACCATTACACCCATATGCATTAGCAATGGCTTCTGGTGTTGGTAGTGCTAGTATGATGACAGCAGCGGTTGGTACATTAACAGAAATGTATCCAAAAATGAAGGATACACTTGCAGCTTATGGAGCAGCAAGTAATATGTTATCAGGTTTAGATGGAGTATTTATGTCTCTATGGATTGCATTACCATTTACAGAATGGTTGTACAGAAAGTGTTATAAAGTTAAATATGGAACAAATGCACTAATAAATAATACAAAGGGGGAATAATTCATGAAACTTAAGGATTCGTTGTTTATTTTAAGTATAGTGGCAGTATTATGCTTAGTAAGTAATTTTGTTGGGTCAGGTAACGGAATAATGAAATCAGTACCCGGTATGATTATATTAGCAGCTATAACCATGGCAGGAATATTATTAAATAAGATTATACCATTGAAAATTCCAAGTGTTGCATATGTTGTTGTCTTAGGATGTATAATTACAGTCCCAGGATCTCCAGGTGCAAATGTGGTAAATGAGTGGATGGAGAATATAAGTTTTATTTCATTAACAACTCCAATACTTGCATATGCAGGTATTGCATTAACAAAGGACCTGGATACATTTAAAAAAACAGGATGGAAAATAATTGTAGTATCATGTGTTGTATTTGTAGGAACATACCTTGGTTCAGCAATAATTGCTCAAATAGTTCTAAAAGCTATTGGACAAATTTAGATAAATTATGGGAAAATAGGAACCACTGAGATATATAAATATATTTCGGTGGTTTTTCTTTGTTAATATTGCAGGCGCAGGTTTAGCAATAGAAATACTTGGTTGGGGTGGAACAAGTGCTTAAATTATTAATGTTTTCGTGAAAAAACAGCCACAAGACAGTATTCTTCATTTTTGATGAACTATAAATCAAAAATGAACTACTATTTTGTTACTGCTATGACATAAAATATGAAAACTGCAAAACAACTTCCTTACCTTTTATTTCATCCATGAATTTAAACAAGATACGAAACCCATCTTTGTACGAAGTTATAGTGTTTTGGCTATAGCCGCCTGTCTTTGGGAGATACATTTCAAAATAATCTCCCAGCTACTGTATAAATAATTTTTATCCGTTAGTATCAATTATTTTTATTCTAGTAATAATATAGCCTAATAATTGTATAATAAAATAGCATATAAATATTTTAATTGTATTTATCATAAAATCTTTACCTAATTTACAAATATAAAGATATACAATACTTGAGAGAGTTGTTATAAATATATGTGAAAAAAATATTAATCTAAATTTGCATAGGAATATACTATCTATTTCTTTATTAATTAGTCCAATATTATATAATTTGATTTTCTCAAATTGCCAGTTATCTAGATCTATTTTGATTTTTAAATATAATATAGTGGAAGAAGCGATAAAACTTAGTAATACAATAAAAATATATATGGAATTAAAAGAAGACATTTTAAAAATGCTGTAAGTATTAAAACGTGTTTTTACACTAGGCAAATTACAAATTCTTTCGGAAATAATAAAGGTGAAGTTTAAAAAAGCGATAAAGAAAATTATAATTTTATTATCCTTTAAAGAATCCTCTAATTGATTTATTAAAAAAATTCTCTTATAATAAAAATTTTTACTTTTTTTTGCAAAAACAATAAACGTATTTATAAAAATTAAAAACAATATAAAAATTATTACTATACATATTAAAGAATAGTCAATATAATATCTAGATTGTAAGTTTAGGGCTATTCTTTCATTAAAATGAATGCAATATAGTATTAAAACATAGGGTGCTATTCTTAATAAATTTTCTTTTTTAGAATGTACCATATATAAATTTTTGTGATTTGTTATTTTTGTCAAGGATATACTATTAATAAATTTAGATGTCCATATAATGAATATAATAGTAAGCAAAATATAATGTCCAATAGTAATTATGTAGATAATTGATTTAAATTTAAAAGTAAAAGCAGAAATTCCTGCTAATTTAAATATGAAAAGTACAATGATTTTCGAAAATATAATACCTAAAATTAATCCTATAGGCACATATAGGATAAAATTTATGATATTTTCTAGGAGAAGTAGCATTTTCAGCTCATTACAGGTCATGCCCAAAGCCAAGAATGTTGTAAATTCTTTTTCTCTGTGTTTTACAAAGGAAATATACGTAAAAATACTCCATAATGCGGTATTTAATACAGCAATTGCTGGTAATACAAAAACATTTTTTTGTTTAATTACTGATACATATGAATTATACAGTGTTAACTCAATAAAAAAGAATATAACTGAAATTAATAGAGAAAATATATACAAAAAATATTGATCTAAATTTAATTTTATAGTTTGTTTCAACATTTTTCCATATTTCATATTATTCACCACTAATCACTGCTAGAGTATCCAATATTCTATTAAAAAAGGCATTTTGATTTCCTTTATTATATATATCTACAAATATTTTTCCCGATTTTATGAAAATTACTCGTCTGCAGTAGCTTGCAGCGTATATGTCATGTGTAACCATAAGAATTGTTGATTTTTTCGCATCATTTATCATTTGCAAGTACTTCATAAATTTTTTAGAAGTATTTGGATCAAGACTTCCGGTTGGTTCATCAGCTAAAATAATATATGGGTCATTTATTAGAGCTCTACATGCGGCTGCTCTTTGTTGTTCTCCTACAGATACATTATAGGGGTATCTATTTCTAATATCGTATATATAAAAAAACATAAAATATTCTTTTATTTTTTCATCAATTATTGGGGCACTGATTCCCTTAAATATCAATGGAAGTGCAGCATTTTCTGCAAGCGTAATATTATCAAGAAGATTAAAGCTTTGAAATATAATTCCCAAGTTTTCACGCCTGAAAATAGATTTTTCTTTTTTGCTTAAGGAAGTCATATATTTATTCATTATTTTCACTGTTCCACTATTAGACGTGTCAATGCCTGATAAGATATTAAGCAGAGTTGTTTTACCACTTCCGGATTGTCCCATAATAGCAGTGAATTCTCCACTTTCAATGCTTAAATTTATACCGTTTAATACATTATTAGAGTTAACTTCTAAATTTCCTCCATATACCTTAACAATATCCTCAGCACATAAAACTTCCATTGTATCACTCCATTGTCTTTAAATTTTTGATGGATAAGTAACTGAAATAGTAGTTCCTGTATTAATTTCAGATTCTATGGCTATGCTATGATTCAACTTCTTTGATATTACTTTGCATATATATAGGCCTATGCCTGTAGCATCGCCAACTTTTCTACCATTTTCTCCTGTGAAAAATGGTCCAAAAACTCTTTTTATATCATAGCTAGGAATTCCAATACCTTCATCTCTAATTGTTAACGTTGTTTCTTTATCATTTCTATATATATTAAAATATATATATGAGTTTTCTTTGTTATCTTTAGAATATTTAATAGCATTTGCTATAAGTTGTTCGAGCATAAATTTATTCCACTTTTCATCTGTAACAATCAATATTTTTTCATATTTAAATTCTATTTTCGGAAATACATTATTATAGATAAATTGACTTTTTTTATTATTGATTACCTCCTTTAATAATTGCACGAGGTTCGCTGTTTGAGGCTCATAATCTTTTGAAAAATCATTTAATCTACTAATGTTTAGAATTTGATCTAAACCATTCTTAACTTTATTATTTTCTTCTCTTATATCAAAGAATAATTTTAATATATTCATTTGGTTCGTTGTGAAATCTTCGTTACTAAAGCTTGTTTCTTTAGTAGCTTTTTGAATGATAAGATCAATTATTGAAGGAGGAGTCTTTATATTATGAATCCATTGAGATAAAAAATACTTGTTATCTGTATTTTGTGCATGAATTTTACTTATCTTATTTGTATAGTTTTCATGAATTTTAAATATAGCCCTAGCTGTTTCTAGCTGCTGATTTGTCTTTGGATTTAAATTAAAGTATCTATTTTCTATGCCTTCATTGAGGCTTCTATTAAATTTATAATATTTGGACCATTCACTAAATATTAAAAGTACGTATAGTACTGTAGATAGTAACAAAGGATATAGTACATCAATTTGAGCACCTAATGAGTAAATGTAAATAAGAATTAAAATTGTACTAAGAAAATATACAATAGTAAGTGATAGTTTATCTTTTGCAAAATTTATTAATATCTTTTTGTTCATATTTAGCCCTCTTGCTCAGAATCACATTTAAACATGTATCCTATACCCCATTTGGTTGAGATAACTTCACTAACACCAAACTCTTTAAGTTTAGTTCTTATTCTTGCTATATTAACTGTTAACGTATTATCATCTACAAAAGTAGTATCATCCCAAAGCGCTTCTAAAAGGTATTCCCTACTTACGATTCTATTTTCATTCTTAATAAGTATACTTAAAAGCTTGAACTCATTTTTACTAAGATCAAGTTCAATTTCATTATAATGTATTTTAAAAGTATCTTTATTAAGCTTAATACCTCCTATACTTTCAATTATAGTTGATTCATTTGCATATTCACCATATACTCTTCGTATTGCTACTTGTATCTTAGCAAGCAGAAAGTCAAAGTTAAAAGGTTTTGTAATATAATCATCTGCTCCGAGTTCAAGTCCACGTATTTGTTCCTCTCCACTATTTCTTGAAGAAATAATGATTACAGGTATTTTTGAGGTTCTTCTAAAAGTTTTACACAATTGAAACCCATCGGAATATGGAAGATTTATATCTAAAAGAATCAAGTCAGCTTTTGAATTTTCTAGTTCTACCTCTACATTTTTAAAATCTTGTATATCAGTAACATCATATCTATATTTTTGAAGATGCTCTTTTACGAGCTTATTTAGCCGAGTATCATCTTCAATCACAAGTATCTTATACAAAGTGGATTCCTCCTTTTTGAAGTTAATATATAATATAGTAACTTTACTATATTATATCATAATTTAAAAGGGAGGAAAGAAGAGTGAATTCGATGACAGTGGAATCTCCCTATATCATAATTTTGACTAAAACTTGAATCCTAAAAGATTCCAGTAATTTAGATAAAGACTAAAAATTAAAAACACACAACAGAGTATTATATTACGTACAAGTATACTGGAATTAGACTTTCCCTTATTCCAATATACACAGGTTGCAATCATTAGTCCAAAAGTAAATATGGTAGTTAGTATTGGAATAAACAATAGATATATAACCATCTTAGGTAATTCTGGTAAAAAAGTAAGAGAGGATGATAAATCAATACATTCTTTAGTCATACCCAATAAAAACACTAAATTTAATATGCATATAGAAAGTATAATATATCTATGATGCTTATAAAGTGACAATTCCACAGTAGCTTTTTTCTTAAAATTGAGTAATATCATCGTAATGGACATACATAAAAAAAATACTGAAAAAAGTACAAAAATGATTTTATTTAACATAGGGTTTTCATACCAATGGATTTTCTCATAAGCAATGTTTGAACCAGGAGTAAGCATATAAGATATATTTCCTTGTTTATTTGCTTTAAAGGCAATAGTATCACCTCTTTCAACATTCTTAAAAAGTAAAGGTTCTATTTCTTTATAGAGATTTTGCCCACCTGGGTTTTTTACGATCAATGTGTCCGATTTGCTTTTTATATTTAAGGGTGCAAACATTAGCGGTAGTAATTTCACTAATTTCCCTATTTCATTTCTTGGATATCTACTAGCTTGGTAAACACCTTCTAATTCTTTTAAATTACTTTTTGTAAATTTAACTCTATTATCCATACTGGTTTGTACTTTAGATTGTGGATAATATTTTTTCATGAATTCATTGGCCATACTTCCACATATATTGGCTCCGTTATCACCATTGGTTGAAATAAAAAATCCCAAATTACTGTCAGGTATTAAATATAAGAGACTATTAAAACCATAATCGTTACCACCATGGGCAAGTACTCTTACCCCATTTATATTGTTTTCTTGAAATCCATAGCATAAACCGGGAATATTTACATCCA
The DNA here is from genome assembly GCA_047624165.1 of Clostridium sp. Lineage (GTDB taxonomy): Bacteria > Bacillota > Clostridia > Clostridiales > Clostridiaceae > Clostridium_AD. Next base: position 8,241 of record JBLHPD010000201.1, read on the forward strand.
ATGGAAAATGTTTTTTATGCATATCCTCTGTAGTATCTTTATTCAGTATTGCAGTATTATCATAAGTACCATTATTTAAATGTGCTATCATAAACTTAGTCATATCATCGGCTGTGCATTTTAATCCACCAGCTGGTGCCAAGGTTGTTCCATATATAGGGACTTTTTTATAGACATTATTTTTGTAATTATATCCATTAGATAAGGCGCCTCGTATTTTGTTATTGAAAGAAAAACTGCTGTTATTCATATGTAGAGGCCTTAATATGTTATCTTCCATATATTTATCAAAAGGAGTACCTGTCATACTTTCAACAACATAACCAGCTACAGACATACCATAGTTACTGTACTGAGGAGCTTCACCAGGCTCACGAATTATAGGACGAGAGCGAGTTATTAAGGTATCTTTTAGTGGCTTTTCTTGTAGATAACTTTTTGGTTACTACTCAGCCATTGCAAATTAATAATTTCCTTATATTGGCAAAAAGGGTTTTGGTTATACAACGTCGAATATAAACATCAGATAGATTAAAAATATGATTTGAC
>JBLHPD010000202.1:0-8713 GCA_047624165.1 Clostridium sp.
CCTAAGACTTCCTTCAGTTCACACCTCACGGTGGATACCTTGTCTTCAGCTAGTGGTTGGTAACTACAGACCCCCACAGTGGACTTTCACCACCTAGTTAATTGCCATGCCTGGCACACTAAAAAAAATCTTCTTATCCTAAGATAAGAAGACATTATTCTTTCACACGATGTTAGTGATAAAGATTTATTTACCTGGTATAACTACTTCAACACGATTCTTGTAGGCATTTCTAATCGCACCTAAAAAATCACCATGACCATCACTAAGTGACATAGTAGCACCTGAAACCACATCTGCAAGATCAGCCTTTTCTTTGACAGTAAGTTTAGCTAATTTATCAATTTCGTCTTGCTTGATTGTTGTAGCTTTTATTGGACGACCGGCTGCAGTTGTATTCTTTTCAAACCATGCATCTAATTCAGCTACAGTTTTACCAACAAAGAATGTTTGATAGAAATCCATTTGCTTATACCATTCATTAGCTGGATTCATACCATAACTATCTCCACGTTGGCGTTTTGTTAGCCATCCATTGACTTCAGCAGTTGCTGATTCCAATGTGTTTACGGATACCCCTGTTACTAAAGCTGTATCATGATCTGTTACATTGTATCCTGTTACACCAGGCCATCCTGAAAAATGTGGCATTGATGCCCCATCATAATTTGGAGTGGCAACTTCGTAGGCATCTAAATATGCACCTAAAATTCTTCCATTCGCATCGAAATTAACATCCGCCATACCAACGGTAAAACTATAAACAGGTACATCTGCACTGTCACTTCCAGGACCATTTCTAAATGCTACATTATGTCCTAGTCCTTTATAAATCTTTAAAGATATTGGAGTTACTACAGCTATTGGTGTAGCTGGTTTTTTTATTGAAGCTACTTTTGCATTTAAACTTGCTACAGTTTTCGGGCCCACTACTCCATCAACACTAAGACTATTTTTTTCTTGATAATTCTTTACAGCAGTTACAGTAAGTTTTCCAAATATACCGTCAGCATTAAGCTTGTACCCAACAGTGTTAAGCACAGTCTGTAGATGTTTAACATCAGCCCCATTTGAGCCAGATGAAAGCATACGGGTTATGCTTAATGAAGTCACATACACACTAGATGTCTTTACAGGTGTTGCTACTTTTACTGGTATTACTTTTACTGGTGCTTTTACTGGTGTGGTTGGCGCTTCAACTGTAGCTGCTGAAACAACATCTACACCAACACTTCCTAGTCCTGTGTTGCCTCCTACAAGTGAAAGTGTCATTGCCACTGTTAATGCATAGGCAACCGTTGTTAATGTTTTTTTCATTATTTACCCCCCTAGTTAATCATTCATTTTTTTCTAAAATCTTACATCTATATTGTACAAAACAATATTGGTAAATACAAGAAATATTTGCATTCTTCTCAATATTCTCACTATTTATTTCACTCACTCTTAAATTTATCATGTAACGATATGATATTAATTAAAATATAATACACTTAGGTGATCCTACTGGCGAAACTGTCCATTTCCGATTCTAGATTTTACAGCTGGACTTTATTTTTATACAATTATTAGTTATAATGAATTATATTTTATAATATGATTCATTATTTAAAATACATTACATTAAAGGAGGGACATTCAAATGAGTTTTCAATTACCAAAGTTCACATCACCGGATTTCTCGCAGAGTTTTCTTACTAATGCACCCGATGTTAGAACGAGTGAAGTAAAAAAAGATGGAGTTTCTCCTAAGGGTTTCTTAATAACTTCTGTATCGCCTGAATATTTTAAAGTTAAAGGACAATGGGTGCTTCCAACACAAACATCTATAGAATGTGCTGCTGTTGTTCGCGATAATAACACTGTAGAAATCGTGGAATTTAGAAACCTTAAAGCTCACGATAAAGTTATTCTAGGAAACTCTAAAGATGGGAGTGAAGGTATATACAAGCATACTAGTGGATTTGATAACTTACCAACGGTAGGAACCGGGAGATCTGTTGAATCTTCATTTTCAAGGGACTATAGCGAATTATATGAATTACTAGAATACGAAAAGAAAAACAATGGATATATAGTTTGGGTTCTAGGCCCAGCTGTGGTTTTTGATTATGATACTAGAGCTGCTTTATCCGAGCTTGCTGAAAATGGGTATGTAAATGCTCTTATGGCTGGCAATGCTATGGCAACCCATGATCTAGAGGGAGGGCTGCTCGGAACAGCCCTTGGTCAAAATATATATACTCAAGAATCTGTTATAATGGGTCATTATAACCATTTAGATCTAATAAATGAGGCAAGACGCGCAGGTTCTATAGAAGCATTACTTGATGAAGGAAATATAAAAGATGGATTTATGAAAACCTGTATAGAGAAGAATATCCCTATAGTTCTTGCTGGTTCTATAAGGGATGACGGTCCACTTCCTTCGGTTTATCATAATGTATCTTGTAGCCTCGATGCTATGAAAGAAGAAACGGATAAAGCAACAGTAATAATTTGTCTTGCTACGGTTCTTCACTCAGTAGCAACTGCAAACTTAGCTTCATCTTATAGAACTGTAGATGGAATAGTAAGACCAGTATATTTTTACTGCGTCGACATTGCTGAATATGCAGTTAATCAAGTAGCAGTTGCCAGAGAATACGTAGGTGTTAAAACAATAGTTACTAATGTTCAAGATTTTGTCGTTAATCTTCAAAAAAATTTGTGTAGGAGGAGATTTTAATTGAGTTTTAAGTTACCAAAGTTTACGCCGCCAGATTTCTCGCAATATTTCCTTTCCAATGCTCCAGACTGTAAAATCGAAGAGGTAATTAAAGAAGGCGTTGCGCATATTGAGTATCATGCATTATCAATATATCCTGAATATTTTAAAGTTAAAGGTAAGTGGGTAATAGCGAGTGAAAGCCGTATGGATAGCGTTGCAATTGTTACTCCAGATGATAATATAGATGTTGTGGAATTTAAAAATTTAAAACTTGGCGATAAAGTTGTCGTAGGAAGAACTGAAGATGGAAGTCAAGGTATATATATGTATACTAGAGGGTTTGTTACTGCTGATGGAGGTGTTGATACCTTTGCATTTAGAAGCGGTAGATCAAGAGAAACAGCCTTCTCTAAAGATTACGATGAATTATATGAAATTATGCAATATGAAAAGGACCACGCGGGGAAAATAGTTTGGGTTTTAGGGCCCTCAATTGCATTAGATGATAAATCAAGAGCTGCCTTTGCCTCCCTGGTAGAAAATGGATATGCTCAAGCTGTTTTATCTGGAAACACCCTTGCTACTTATGATTTAGAAAAAGCAATGTTCAAAACAGTTTCAGGCAAGGAAACCTTTGAATCGCGCGCGCATGCTCACTATAACTATATTGAAACTATAAACGAGGCTAGACGCGCAGGATCATTGGTTGAGCTTATAAATTCAGGGGCAGTTAAAGATGGTATATTAAAAGCTTGCGTAGAAAACAATGTTCCTATAGTACTTGCTAGTAGCATAAGAGATAGATTTACATTACCAAATGTTTATGATAATGTGTATGAATCTCAAAATGCTATGAGAAAACATACACGATCGGCAACTATGCTTATATGTTTATCATCAGTACTTCATACGATAGCTGCAGGAAATATGACTCCATCGTACACTGTAAAAGACGGAATTGTTAGACCAGTATATATATATTCTATAGATATACAAGAGTTCTCGGTTAACAAATTATCAGATAGAGGAACATTAGAAGTTAAGACCTTAGTTACAAATATCCAAGACTTTATCATTAACGTTGCGGAAGGATTAATCAAATAATTAGTGAAGCTATGATTTGTATATAATCTAAAGGGATAAATTGGTCATTTTTTAAATTTAATATAAACCATTAAAAGAACTGGTGAGAAATATAATCAGTTCTTTTTTTGTATTCCCTTATTCAAGCTACTTTTCGTGAAAACGTTCATCTAACTTTTATACATCTAAGGTGTATATTGTCCTTCTACTTTTATCACCACATCATTTTCAGAATAGATATAACATAGCATATGTTCATACTTACTAGAAACACTTTTAAAATCATCATAGGAAACAGACTGGTTATTAATATCACCACTAGATGAATCAATCCAACATCCTAAAAAATTTAATGAAGCAATATCAGCTATAACATATTTTTTTATCTCTTTGCTACTATTAATAATAATGTAATCATCATATACAAAATATTTACCATTTTCATATATGGCATCCCCACTCTTTTTACCTGCTTCAATAGCTGCATTTCCTGTTAGAAATTCTACATCATCAAAATTAAAATATCTCTTGCCACCATCTTCATATACCTTGGATATGTAACCAATTTGTTTTGATTTTACTATTGCCCTCGGCTTAACAATAGCTTGCATTATTATCTTTTCTTCATTAACTTTCTCTAAAGCTAAATTAGCTGAGCCATGCTTAGTGTTTTCACGAATCTTATTAACTTTTAGATTATTTTTTATAAAATTAGCAGTTAATACTAAAATAACTACTAAAGCTATCATAGTTAGTACACCTATAACTCGTACTTTTGGTTTATTCAAATTAGAGTTCATAAAATATGCAACTCCTCCCCTTTTATAGTTTCCTTACTATAATATTCATCAAACCCTTATATTATTAATAAAAAAGAGCCTAATTGGCTCTTTTTTATTGTATAATAGTTTAGTTTTTCTAGACTTTTCTTTTTCGCGAAGTAATATCCACGATTAACATTATTCCAGCTATTAAAAGTAACCAATGGATCATAAATCCACCAACACTAAATATAAGCCCCATTACCCAAAAGAATATTACTATTCCGCCTATCCAACTTAAAAAACCCACATGAAACACCGCCTTTCTCATACATATCTTTTTATTTGCTAAATCTCTTTAAAATTATAATGGCCTAAATTTAGCTAATATATACGAAATGTTTCACCTTACTATACTCTACTTAGTTTTAATATATATTTTATTAAAGGACACATATCTAAAACACTATTAGAATTAATCCTAACTTTCATAATCTTTTAAAAAATTATTTTTATTTTATTAACATGATTTATTTTATAAATCATAGAGTCCTATTTTAAATATTAATGCAGGATTAATACATTAGCTATTTCATTTTCTCCATTACAAGTAACTATATAAATTAATGGAATTGTAGAATCAAAAATGAAACCATGCTATAGCTTTATTATTACCATTTTCATTGGAAGTCCATACAATTAAACATTATTGGCAAGAAAATTAGCTTATCACCATTTGTAAATGGAATAGAATAACCTCCTTCTAAACCTATTTCTTTAAATTTATGTTAAATATTTATCCAGGTATTTTGAAACGTTGAAACACAAAACTCTATAAGTATATTTATTATTATGGGTCTAAATTCTGCAAGAGTATTAATAAGTTTCTCCATAACTGTTTTAATTGGCACTTGTTTCTTAAATAAACATAATCCAATAAAATTAAAAATTTAAAATTTTCTCACTAAACCGCATCTAAAATTTGAAAGAGTCACTTGTAAAGTATTTAATACTATGATATTTTTAATACATGGAAGTTATATTGTTAGAATATTAACAATTTTGTGTAAAATACAAATTTAGACTAATTATGATTCATTAGTGGCTTATATAACAATCATTATTGAAGTAGTGTAACGCAAATTAACTATACATGAACAAATAGGAGGACAATTATGGAAATTGAGATCACCTTAAAAAAGGAACGATGCAAGGGGTGTGGTATTTGTGTGGCCTTTTGCCCTAAAAATGTTTTAGCATTAGATACCTTAGGAAAAATATTTGTAATTAATGAAGATGCATGCATAAACTGCGGACAATGCGAACTCCGTTGCCCTGATTATGCAATTTATGTTGAAAAGAGGGTGAAAATATGAATGAAGCTAGATTAATGCAAGGAAATGAGGCCTGTGCAGAAGGTGCACTGGCTGCAGGAGTGAATTTTTTTGGAGGTTATCCAATCACTCCTTCTACAGAAATCGCTGAGATTATGGCGAGAGATCTTCCTGCTTTAGGAGGTACTTTTATTCAGATGGAAGATGAAATTGCTGGAATTGCAGTGGTGCTAGGTGCAGTACTAGCTGGGAGAAAAGGTCTTACGGCTACATCAGGACCAGGTTTTTCTCTTAAACAAGAATTAATTGGTTATGGATGTATCGCTGAAATACCAATTGTAATTGTCAACGTTCAACGTTCGGGTCCATCTACAGGTCAGCCCACTTCTCCAGCACAAGGTGATGTAATGCAGGCTCGTTGGGGAACTCATGGCGATCATCCAATGATTGCTTTATCTCCTTGGACAGTGAGAGAATCTTTTGATGTGGCAGTACTTGCCGTAAATTATGCAGAAAGATTCCGCACCCCTGTTATTATTTTACTTGATGAAGTGGTTGGTCACATGCGAGAAAGGGTCATTTTGCCTGGAGCTGCGGATATAGAAGTGTACCCAAGACGTATGCCAACTTGTACAAAAGAAGAAGGATACAAACCATATGCTCCTAAAGAGGATCTTGTTCCAAACGTTCCCAACTTCGGCACTGGTCATCGTATTCATGTTACTGGACTTATCCATGATGAAAATGGTTTTCCAACTGCTAGTGCAACAGTAACAGAGAACACAATTAAAAGATTGCATGAAAAAATAAGTAGGGTTCAAGATGAAATTACACATTATGATGAATTTTTTATGGAAGATGCGCAGTATGCGGTCTTAGCATATGGTGGAACATCTCGTACTGCCTATGAGGCAGTGAAGCTTGCTCGCCAAAATGGAATTAAAGTCGGTATGATTCGCTTAATGACTATCTGGCCTTTCGCTGATAAGGTTGTCAAAGAATTAGCGCATAAAGTTAAAAAAATCCTTGTGCCTGAAATGAATTACGGACAACTAGTTTTAGAGGTAGATCGCGCTGCTGCTGGACAGGCAATAGTAATTTCTCTTCCTAAATACAATTCTAAAATATTCACTCCTAAAGAAATATATGTTGCAATTGAAAAGCTAACAGTGGAGGTGTCAAAATGAGAACCTATGAAAAATATCTTCGCAACGATCAATTACCACATATATGGTGCCCAGGTTGTGGTAATGGAATTATAATGAAAGCCATCGCTAAAGCCGCTGATCAATTAGGGCTTGACCAAAATAACACAGTCATTGTATCCGGTATTGGTTGCTCTTCTAGAGCTTCTGGTTACATGAATTTTGATACATTGCACACAGCTCATGGTAGAGCAATACCTTTTGCTACTGGTATTAAACTAGCTAATCCTAAACTTAAAGTTATTGTAATAACTGGTGATGGTGATTGCACTGCTATTGGAGGTAACCATTTTATACATGCTGCTAGAAGGAATGTTGATTTAACAGTGATATTGTTTAACAACAGTATTTATGGCATGACAGGCGGTCAGGAATCTTGTCTTACTCCTGTTGGTAAAAAGGCTACAACGGCTCCCTTCGGAGCGGTAGATCGTCCCTTTGATCCTTGTGAACTTGCAAAAGGTGCTGGTGCTACCTATATTGCTCGTGGTACTGCTTTTCATGCAAAACAGCTAGTTGATCTAATTACTCAGGGTATTTTAAATAACGGATTTTCCTTAGTAGAATCCATTACTCAGTGCCCAACTTCATATGGTCGAAAAAATAAAATGAGTGATCCAGCAGACATGTTGAAGTGGATGAGAGATAATGCAGTAACCCAGGCAGCTTATGATAAAATAGACCATGACCAAAAGGGTGAGAAGTTTCCGATTGGTGTTTTATATAAAAAAGAGGCCCCTGAATATACAGCAGAGTATGCTAAAATTATTAAAATGGCCAAGGAGGGAAAATAATGTTACAAATACGATTATGTGGCTCCGGTGGTCAAGGCATAATTACAGCTGCAATCATCTTGGCTGAATCAGCCATTATTGAAGGTAATGAAGTGGTACAATCACAATCATATGGCCCAGAAGCACGAGGTGGCGCTTCAAAGGCGGAAGTAATAATAGATGATGAGTTCATCTATTATCCTAAAGTAATTAACCCAGATATAGTACTGGCTCTAACACAGCAGGCTGCAGACAAATACTCTGCTGATCTTCATGGTCAAGGCGTACTTATTATTGATGAAGACTTAGTCCCAAGCTCTCCCGATCATCCAAATGTAGTTAAGGTACCCATGACGCGTTTGGCTGTAGAGAACCTTGGAAAGGATTTATTTACAAATATCGTTGCTTTAGGCCTTTTGGTGAAAGTGACAGGAGTTGTGTCCCTTGAAACCATGCAAAAGGCTGTTGCAAAAAGGGTGCCCAAATCAACCATAGAAAAGAATATGAAAGCTTTACAAATTGGTTATAATTCAATATAATTTGTGACACAAGAAAAGGCTGTTGGAGATTCTCCAGTAGCCTTTTCTTGTGTTTACGAATTCCAATGCCTGGTACACAAATAAAAGCACAGGCTATTAATATCGCCTATGCTTCTATTTTTTGTTACTACTCAGGCATTCCCTATATGGAATGCTTGTGATAATATAAAACTATGTTCGTAGACCCCCTGTCTAAAAATAGGTATTATAAATTAAAGGGAGCCGAGAGGCGTCCCCATAATATAAAATTTAATATAGTTATAAATTTTCAGGTATAAATGGTTCACCTTTTATTGCCTTCTTCAGTG
>JBLHPD010000203.1:0-8702 GCA_047624165.1 Clostridium sp.
TTGTCATTATGCTATAGCTAGATCTTATGGTTACATTCAATTTATTTGTATGGAATTGTTTATATATGATTTTATTAAATGTGATTGCATAAGTTGTTGAGAGTATTAGTAAATAATACATTATAATTTTATATTATTTTCATCAGCATATGCTCTAGTCCAAGTACAGAGGCTATTTATTATAGGAATTAAGGTTTCTCCATATTTAGTCATAGAGTATTCTACTTTAGGAGGAACGGTAGCATAAACTTTTCTAGAAATAATACAAGAATCTTCTAGTTCCCTAAGTTGTTCAGTAAGTACCTTTTGAGTAATCAACTGTATGGATTTTTTTAGCTCAGTAAATCTTTTAGTACTATTAATTAAGTACCATAGAATCATAAGTTTCCATTTTCCACCGATTAAATCTATAGTAAGTCCTAAAGAACAGGTATATTCATCTTTAATTTTGCTCATTTTAACCTCCAAATTTTCTTATTTAGTTACGTTTTCGTAAGTATGAAACGAAATTGTGCCGTATTGTCAATGGAAAAATTAATATGTATAATAAGTTTTATCAACACATAACTACATATTATTATTATAATTATATAATAATAAATATACAAGAATAAAAAATAGAATGGAGAGATTTAAATGACATATCCAAGAGCGTTTTCACATATCGGTTTATCAGTTCCAGATTTAGAGGGAGCAGTTAAGTTTTATAAAGATGTAATGGGATGGTACGTAGTAATGGAACCATCAGAAGTAATAGAAGAAAATGAATCTCCAATAGGAATTATGTGCCAAGATGTATTTGGTGAAGGCTGGAAAAATTTCAAAATTGCTCATATGGTAACTTCAGATGGCATTGGAATAGAAATGTTTCAATTTCCTAAAAATGAAGGACCAAATGATAAATTTGAATATTGGAAGACTGGATTATTCCACTTCGCTATACAAGACCCAGATTTAGAAGGATTGGTTAAGAAAATAGTTGAAGCTGGTGGTAAACAAAGAATGCCAATAAAAGAATACTACCCAGGAGATAAACCATATAGAATGTGCTACGTAGAAGATCCATTTGGAATAATATTTGAGGTATATAGCCATAGTTATGAAGTAACTTACTCAAAGGGAGCTTATTAAAATAGTAGTATTGGATAAAATAAATCACTGATTTGTAATATTAAAGCAGGTAGTTTTTAAGCTACCTGCTTTTTTCACCATATAGCTCCCAATGAGGTCAAAAGCTACTACGACCATATCTTTCTTATTCTCTTTTGTTTTCCATGTGCTACATTAAGACTCTTGATGAGAGATATGGCTAGCCCTACCGTTTATAATCGAATCATCTTCGATTTTTTCTGATTTGATGCCCCCAACACTCGGTGATAATTCTCTGTGCCGCGTAAACAGCAGTCATAGAAGCTTCCAACTTAGGAGCCACTTCCACCACGTCAAATCCAATGATTGGCAAATCAAATAGGCCTTTTAAAAGATCTAATAGTTGCCTTGATGTAAGGCCTCCAAACTTAGGTGTTCCCGTCCCCGCTGAAGTCGCCAAGATCAACCACTTTCGTTCCCGTTAAATCCTCAAAATACTCTGTTGTCGGTGCAACTAGATTTTCTTTTGGTGGAATGCCTTATAATCCTGCTGGAGTTAGAATTACTGATAAATGTGTAAGCTGTGGAATATGTAAAAAAGTCTGTAGCTTTAAGGCTATAAAGGAAGGTAATCCTTACAAAGTTATAGGAGAAAGATGCGATGATTGCGGAAGCTGTATGATAGCTTGTCCAGTAGGAGCTATCAATGAATCTTTAACTTTTTAGACTTGACTATATAAAACATTATTAGTATGATTTTCCCAAAATCTCCAATAATCAATAAGTAGTTGCATTATCTTTTGTCAAATACCAATGATCACCTATTGCATGGGCTATGGTTTTATAACCTTTTTTCCAGAAAGGCTCATACATCTTAGAAAAAAAACACTACCATATAAATTATATATAACTAAAATATTGAAACAAGTTATCTATTTGTAGACAGGCATCTTATTTAAAAAGCATAAGAAATTAATAATTCCTCATGCTTTTTAATCTTTTATGTTTTTTTCTATTTAATATTTCTAATCCATGCAGTAAAGCTAATTTTAAAGACTAATATTGTTTTTTTCAGCAAGTTCATTTCTTTCATCATCATTTAATGTTGCAATACCAAACCCGGTAAAGCCGTATATGACTGCTAAAATTGGAGTCATCCAACATAATATAGCCCATGGCGCATAAGCCATAACACTCATATTAAAAGTGGTTGCATAGAATATGCCTGACATCCCCCATGGTATTAAAGGGTTGATACATGTTCCAGCATCCTCTAAAGTCCTTGATAAATTAGTTAATTTCATTCCTGTCCTAATAAATGATTCTCTAAACATTTCTGGAATCATTATAGTTGGGACATACGATGTTCCTGCAGCAAAGGAAAGAAGTATACTTGAAATAACGGTGGCAAACATAACTTGACCTCTTGTTTTTGTTAATTTTACTATTGGAGCTAGCATAACATCTAAACATTTTGTTTTGCTAATAATTGATGCAAATGAATACCCACAGTATATTATTGTAATAATACCAACCATTGAACGCATACCACCACGATTAACTAATTTAGTTACTTCCAATGATATAGTACTCAGATCAAATCCTGGAACATTCACCATAGATGCTGTAAATCCAACTATTGACGCTGCAACTCCATTTTGAAGAGTAAATCCATTAATCCAGACACCAACGACAATAGCTATAATTGATGCAAATATCATGGTTGGAACTGTAGGTTTTTTTAAGAAAGCACCTCCAAATACAATTACTAGAGGTAATAACGTTAAAATATTCCAATTAAACATTTGATCTAAACTATTAACCATCATAACAGCAGTTTCAGGAAGCGCAGATCCTGCTTCTATTACATTAAACCCCACAACAAGGTATACGATAAGACTAATTATACTTGCTGGCACAGTTGTATATAACATATGTTTAATATGCGCATACAAGTCTACGCCTGCACTTGCGGCACTAAGATTTGTGGTGTCTGATAATGGGGACATTTTATCACCAAATATTGCACCTGATATAACTGCACCAGCTGTTATATCCAGTGGAAGTCCTAATCCTGCTGCAACTCCCATCATAGCAACACCAGCTGTTCCTACAGCACCCCATGCAGTACCAGTCACTACAGATAAAATAACACAAATAATAAAAGAAAAAGCAAAGAGATATTGGGGATTAATTAATTTTAATGAGTATCTTATCATCATAGGAATAGATCCTGAGAACATGAATGTTCCAATAATCATTCCAACACACCACATAATTAATATAGCTTGAGTGATTGATTTCAATCTTTCTCCAATCGTATTCTCCATTTCGTTCCAGGTATAACCTAGTCTTCTAGCAATTAAACCAGCAACTATAGCTGCTAGGATTAATAAAAATTCTATTTTTAATTTCAAAAAAATATACCCAACAACTACTAACACTACTAACATGACAAAAGGAGTTACAGCTTCTATATACGTTGGTAATCTCTTTTCTTTTTCCATTATTAATACCCCCTATTTTAAAATTACTATATTTCCGCTATTAAGATTTGGGTCCCGGCGCCCCTATAATGATTTTAAGCTTTTTTTAATTTTGTCATTGTTTCATTGGTATTTAGGAGTTTGTGCATATTCCTATATAGCAATGGAACAAGACTTTTCCCTAATTTTATAGCAAGCTATATAGATTTTTCAAGTTCCATAATTGTTTTAAATCTAGGAAACTTATTATTATTTTGACCAAATAGTTCCTTCATTTGAGTAACATTCATTTTATCAATACCTAATGTAGCTGGTGTTAATGCCTTTTCTGCTCTATAATCTCGATTAATTATTGTTGACGCAATCAAAATAACTGCATCTGTTGTTGGTGTTGGAACATTAACTTGTTTCGCAAGTTCAGAAATAAACACTAGAGAGTAACCAACATCTTCATTCATATATCTTGTGTCTAATGTACTTTGTGCTTTAATTCCTAGAAAACCAGGAGCAGTTCTATATCCATTTTCGTAAGACTCTTCGCTATTATATTCCTGTAGAATCTTAACCTTAGTATCCCTGATAATGCCTATATCCAACACGTCACTTAACGCAAGTTTTTCATCATCAAGTGCCTTCATTAATTTTCCAGCTGCGGGTGTTGCTCCATCTTCATAAAATAAGAAGTCGCCTTGCGTTGATTCAATTCTCCCAGCATTTAATATTGTAACTGATGGATGAATTATTGTATTTCCTGTTTGAAGCATTGTCATTAGCAAACTTTTTGCATGCTCTGAACATGGGTAAAGAGTATTAAACATTTTAAATGCCATGTTTGAACTATCACTAGGAAGTGCAGCAAAATATAGTCCACCTTTCAACTCATGATATACATTGACTTTTCCAGGTTCATATACTCTAGTTGCGTATGGCATAGTAGATACTTCTCCTACGATATAGTCTGGGTTATCTAAAGCTACTCCCAAGGCCTCTTTAAATACAATGGCTCCACCACATGAACTAGGAGTCACACATACAAGCTGACCCTTCTTTAAATATGGCTTAACTGCTAACGCGAAGTTCTTTATACTGTATGCAGGCCCAACCACTAAAATCATTTCTGCGCCATCTATAGCTTGTTCAACATCAAAGCCAGCATATTTTAGCTTAGCAAAACCTTCTACAGAACCGTTAATACTTATCCCCCCGTTTTCTATTATTGCATTTATGTTTTGTGGGAATTTTTCAAAGTCCCAAATCGAAACGTCATGCTTAAGTAATGCCATATGTGCAGCTACAGTACATCCACCATTCCCTGAACCTAATATTGCTAATTTCATTATTTTACACCATCCTTCTTTTAATTTGAATAAGGTAATCTAGATTATCTCCGCGGAGTAAAGTTCTAGAATAACATCCTATACTAAAATATATAGCAAATTGAATGCCAACATTATTTGATTTAAGGTTTTAATTTCGTAAAAGGTTAATTTTGTTGAAACTACAACATTTATGATTAAATGTGATACAATAAGTCTAAGAAATATTTAATTCACATGTGAATTAAATGCGTTTTTATTGAAAATTATTAATTCAAATGGTTAAATGTTATGAATTTTCACTTAATTATATTGATTTGAAAATATATACTTAGAGAGGTGTTAATATGCCAGGATTATATGCTGGATATTTTAATGATTTAATTTCAAAATTAAAAATACGCATGATTATTTGTAGTTTAGAGAATAAAGTTATTTACATCGATCCTTATTTAAAAAAGCAATATAAAGATCAAACGATTGGTAGGATTATATCAAACGCTACTTCAACTATATCTTTTTTTGATGGTATTATTGTCAAAAGAGATGATACGGAAAATAGTATTAATTATTTCTTAATTGAGTATCCGTTTATCCACGATTTCACTTTTATAGATAATAAGAAATGGTACGAAAATATATTAGATTCTCTGCATGATGGCATACTAATTATCAACCATCTCGGTGAAGTTAAATATATAAATAAAGCTAGTCAAAAATTCAATGATGTTTCTGAAGAGGATTTTTTAGGTAAGAACGTTGCAGACTTAGAAAAAGCTAATTATTTTAATCCATCTGCTAGTTTATTGGCTTTAAAAAGCGGAAAAATTGAAAGTATCATACAGAATGTTAGAAATAATAAAAAGCTTATGGTATTTGCATACCCGATATATGGTATTAATAATGAAATTACTCATGTATTAACTTTAAGTAGCGATGTAACTGAGCATTTAAATTTAAGGCAACAATTAGAAGAAAAACAAGATATTATTAATTATTATTCTAGATATTTAATGTATGACAATAATATTAAAGATAATTTAGGTCCTAAATTCATTAGCAAGCAAATGGAAAAGTTTGAATTTCTCTTAAATAAAGTTTCTAATACTGATATTAATGTGCTTTTTACCGGAGAATCAGGAGTAGGTAAAACTTTCTTTGCAAGACGAATACACGAACGTAGCAGCAGGTCTGATCGTCCATTTATAATTATTAATTGTAGCACTATACCTGAATCTCTCTTAGAATCAGAACTTTTTGGATATGAAAGGGGTGCTTTTACTGGGGCCTCACATAAGGGCAAAATCGGTTTATTCGAAGCCGCAGATGGAGGTACGATATTATTAGACGAAATAGGAGAATTGCCATTACTGGCTCAAATTAAATTACTCCAAGTAATCCAAGATAGGGAGATACGAAGAATAGGAAGTGATAAAGGTATTCCTGTCGATTTTCGTTTAATCACTGCCACAAATCAGAATTTAAAATCAATGATTAAAATAAAGACTTTTAGAGAAGATTTATATTACAGATTAAGCGGATTAGAGGTTCGAATTCCCTCTTTAAGAGAGCGCCCTGAAGATATTCCCTATTCAGTTTTTTATTTTTTAAATGAATATAATATTAAGCATTTAAAAAATAAAATATTTTCTCAGGATATACTTGATATGTTTCAAGTATATCCTTGGCCAGGAAATATGCGTGAACTTGAGCATGTTATTGAATGTGCATGTATTATCAGCGAATACGATATGGTTATGGTTGATGATCTACCTGAAGACTTAAAATGCTTAGATAGTATTTCAAGGCTTCACGTGAAACATTCACAAGAGCTACCATCCCTAGGTAAAGCGCTAGAAATAGTTGAATCTGACCTTGTTAGAAGGGCATATGAAAAATATCCTAATTCATATAAAGTGTCTGAAATATTACAAATTAGTCAAGCTTCGGCTTGGCGAAAAATTAAAAAGTATTGCAGTGTGATTAAGGAAAACTTAGATGCTAATTCAAAAGAGTGATATACAAACTTGCTAATATTTGCAACTGGAAACAGTTTCTTCTTGCTAAAAAACTACAGCCTTGTGGATTTCCCAAGGATGTAGTTTTACATTTTTAAAGTGTATAGCATCAATTTTCTATTATTTAAAATAGTTAATACTTATTTATCCGTTCTATTAATTATCTATTTTACATCTTTATTATCTATTGTTTTTGTTAATTTCTCAAACCATTTCACATCTCTTATTTTCTTTTGTTTTCCATGTGCTACATTAAGACTCTTGATGAGAGATATGGCTGTTATTATAAGTATTATGGAAAATGGAAGCCCTGTACTTATAACTGCAGTTTGAAGGGCTGCTAATGCCTTTTCTCCTCCTATAAGAAGAAGTACGGCTGCTAGTAGTCCCTCCATACAAGCCCAAAATATTCTTTGAGGGATTGGCGAATCAAGTTTTCCACCTGATATTATATTGTCTACAACTATAGATCCCGAATCGGAAGAAGTAATAAAAAATGATATTACAAGCACTGTTCCAATTATTGATAAAACCACCCTAAATAAACCACCCAAAAATGGAAAATTAAGCAGACTTATCATTTCAAATAATGCTACTGGAAGATTATTTTGAACTACATCAAATAATGCGCCTCCAGATGCTGAATTAAGGTACATAGCCGCACCACCAAAAACTGATAACCATATAAAAGATAGTAATGAAGGTATTATAAGAACTGCAAGAATAAATTCTCTTATAGTCCTACCTTTAGAAATTCTAGCTATGAACATTCCAACAAATGGCGACCATGAAATCCACCATGCAAGGTAAAATACTGACCACTCACCTTGCCAAGTATCATTTCCTTGTGATATATAGAAAGCTGATTTTACCAATCCGCCTAGGTATACTCCTAGTGAATTAGAAAATAACCTTATAATATATCCTGTAGGCCCAATTAAAAATACTGCTAACATAAACACAACTGCTATTTTTATATTCATTTCAGATAAGAACTTAACTCCTTTGTCTAATCCTGAAACTACAGACATAGTTGCAATACCAGTTATAATCGCTATCAATACAACTTGTATATATACGTTTATTGGAACTCCTGTAAGATAATTAAGTCCACTATTCACCTGCTGAACTCCAAGACCTAATGAAGTTGCAAGCCCAAACAGACAAGAAAGCACTGCCAATGTATCTATAGCATCTCCTAATACACCAAAAACTTTGTCTCCAAAAATAGGATAAAATACAGATCTAAAAGATAGTGGAAGGTTTTTATTATAGGCGAAAAAAGCTAATGCTAATGCTATTAATGCATATATCCCCCATGGATGAAGTCCCCAATGAAAAAATGTTGTTGCCATAGCAGAATATGCAATTTCCCCATTTACAAAAATGGGTGGTATAACCTGCGAATGGTAAAGAGGTTCGCCTACTGCCCAAAACATAAGTCCAATTCCCATTCCTGCAGATATTAACATAGAATACCAGGCAAAATTTTTAAATTGAGGTTTGCTATTAACTCCTCCAATTTTTATATTCCCTAACTTAGAAAATGCAAAATACAGACAAATAGCTATACAAAAATTGCTTGTTAATATAAATACCCAATCAAATTTTGTTATTATGAAGTTTTTTACAACTTCAAACATCTGGTTTGCCTGCTCTAAATTAATCATGGCATAAACAACAAATATCGTTACTACTCAGGCATTCCCTATAGGGAATGCCTGTGATAATATAAAACTATGGTCGTAGACCCCATATCTAAAAATAGGTATTACAAATTAAAGGGAGCCGAG
>JBLHPD010000204.1:0-8642 GCA_047624165.1 Clostridium sp.
GCAAAACATAGTAATCCTCCTCAAAGTGGTCATTTTGGTATTATTATATCATAAGTTCTGCGTTTGGAAGTAATTACAAGCTTTTTGTGGGATAATCATCTAATAAAATTTTATAATTATCATCAAGAGACCATTTTATGTCCCTAATTGAAATTCGTAATATATTATCTTGGTTAAATGATAGGATGTTTTTAGCCTGATTAGTATTATACATGACCCTTGAGAAAGGTGATAATGAAATAATAATCATAAGTATAATGAAGTGAAATTTAAGGCTGGGAACCTACAAAGCTCAGAATCAATTAAAATCGAAGTTAGGGGGAAGTATTTAAAAGAACTATTAGGAACGTATGTAGACTTTGACGTCAATATTAAGGTAGGAGAAAGATATTTCTGTAATGAAACATTATGATACTGTTGATACAACTATCGTATTCTTACCATTATTTTTCGCTTCATAGAGTGCCTCATCTGCCTTATTAAAAACTTCTTCCTTTGGCTCGCCCTTATAATATTCATGTACGCCAACACTCACAGTGACATTACTGTTTAATTCTATATGAATTTCATTTTGTATCGCTTTCCTTATTGATTCTAGTAATATTAGTGATTGATCCATTGTTTTGTTTGTTAGTATTACTGCAAACTCTTCGCCCCCGTACCTAGCGCTAATATCATCTATTGTAACCATTGTCTTTATTTTACTTGAGATACGTTTAAGTATAATGTCACCAACACTATGACCGAAAGTATCATTTATTTTCTTAAAATCATCAATATCGAATATGGCTAACTGCAAACTGTTGTCAGAAATTGAGACTTGTCTTATTAATGTATCAAAATATTCTTGAAATGTTATATGGTTGTACATATCCGTCAAAGCATCCGTTTTAGACATTTTTTCCATAATCACACTTTTAATTAACAATTCCTGCTTATCATTTGTCACCTTTTTTAAGTTGTTTTCAAGTAAAAGCTGATATTCCTTAATCATTTGTAAATTTTCTATATAGTTTGTTGTATTTCTATAAAGTACTATGGTTCCTATATATTTATTTTTATTAAACATGGGAGTTACTTCAATAATAAAATATTGAATCCTACTTTCGAAATTCATAAATGTATCAAAACTTATTGAATCTTTTTTTTTCAGAGACATTTGTATGTAATCCAGCAATTTATTAGTATCTAAATTTTCTATTTCTAATGAATCCATGAACTTTTTAAAATCTTGACTTCTTCTTATTCCGCGCTCACCACCAAAGCATAGCTGGGCTGCTTTATTAAAATCTATTATTTCTCTATTTTCATTTATTACTATAAACCCATCGGATATGTGGTCTACTACCGTCTGTAACGCTATGGGTACAATATTAAACATATCTAACTTTAACGTCGCAACCCCTATTAGAATTATAAATATGACTATAGCTGGTATTGTTGTGTAACAACCACCGCGTATGATACCAAATGACACTAAAACATTGACTATTAATACAATCCCTATTCCTGTCACTAGTGTTATTGCTTGTTTTGAAAAAAGTCCTGAATTATTTATTGCATGATTTATGAAATATCCTATTCCTATTGCTATGTATACGTAGCAATAAATATAATGAGCCCACATTAAAGGCCCTAGTACTGAATCTTTAATTATTATACAAAATACTTTCATGAATAAATGATGACTTTCGTTGGTTGCAACTGCTATTGCTGATCCTATAGGTAATATAAATAGTAATGAATACCTCCATGTTATTATTATTCTTGTATGCGTAAAAACTATTCCTAGTAATAGTATGAATACTGACACTAGTGCTATACCAAAATAATTGCATGTTTGTATAAATAAATCAAAATGATATACATTTTTAGCAGTCACTTCTCCTATTGCCCCTGTACACCACACTAAATACATCTGTCTTTACACTATGAGATATTAGGTTAGACTCACACGACACATTATTAATCCTCTTATTTTTTTGAGCATTTTAAAATAAAAGACGTTTAAATTTTTATTTATAATCTACCTTTATTTTCTATTTCCTTAGTATATCACTTTTACAAATCAAATGTTAATTTCGGAAAATATAGAATATTTTTGAGCCTAACATATAATCAATATTAATGTGTATAATTAGAACTACGAGACGTAAGATAAAAGAAGTATTAAAGGAGGAAAAATACATGAAAATAGATATAATAGTTTCTGCTGATGATATAAAAAAAGAGAAAATAAAAAATAAAACAGTAGTTGTAATTGACATGCTTAGAGCAACTAGTGTAATTACTACTGCAATGAATAATGGGTGCAAGGGCGTAATTCCTGTTTTAACAGTGGACGACGCAGCTGAGATTGTGAGAAATAGTAAAGAGGAATTTATGCTAGGAGGGGAGCGAGACGCATTAAAAATAGAGGGTTTTCATTATTCGAATTCTCCCTTAGAATACACTAGGGATACAATAGAAGGTAAAACACTTGTTATGACTACTACAAATGGTACTAAAGCTATAAGGGGCTGCGAGGGTGCGAGTAACATTCTAATAGGTGCAATGCTAAATGCCAAAGCTATAGTTAAAAGAGTAGTAGAATTAAATAAAGACGTAGTAATAGTTAATGCGGGTACTTATGGTGAATTTTCTATAGATGATTTTCTGTGTAGTGGGTACATAATAGATTGTGTATTAAAATTAGTAGAAGCGGAGCTAACAGATATTGCGGTAACTTCTCATTATATTTATAAAAATAATGAAGATATATATAGTTTTATAAAATATGCTAGCCACTATAAAAGGATTACTGAGCTAGGACTAAAAGCAGATTTAGAATACTGCTGTAGAAAAGATATTATAGATATTGTTCCAGAATATAATGATGGTATTATAGTTTAATAAAAATAAGGTGCTATTTTTAAAATAGTACCTTATTTTTATTTTTTAAATTTCCTCTAATTCGTGAACCAATAGCGTTATAATTTTGTCTAATATATGTAAACAAAAACTTGCAAGTTACTTTGTTTTTAATTTAAAATTTACTATATTGATAGGCGGTGTGAAGTTGAAACTAGAACTAGAATTTGAAATCAGACAAGCAATTGAAGGACATAAAGATTCTTTTGCAAAATTAATTAAGCATTTTGAAAATCTACTGTATAAGGTTGCAAAATCAATGCTTCGATCAGATGATGACTGTGCTGACGCAATTCAGGAAACTATTTTAAAAGCGTATAAGTCAATTGATAATCTAAAAGAGGTAAAGTTCTTTAAAACATGGCTAGTAAGAATTTTGATTAATGAGTGTCATAACATTAATAAGGTAAAAAGTAAGCTAATTCCTGTTGATGAAATTGGAGAATCTGCCTGTGATAAGTCAATGATTACAAATGCTTTTGATAATATTGAAATACAGGAAGTAATTAATTGTTTAGAGAATGATTTAAAAAGTGTAGTTGTACTATATTATTTTGAAGAATTTTCTATAAAGGAAATATCTAGTATGATAGATATACCCCAAGGTACAGTAAAGTCAAGACTTTCAAGAGCTCGTTTAAAACTTAAAGCTATTTTAAATAAAAACTTTGACGGGAGTGAGTGTTGTGAACGATAAATTATTTGATATAGAATTTATAAAGAAAGTAAAGACCAGTAATTCTAATTTACCGCATGTGGTTTTAGATAGAATAGACAAAACTTTGGACTTATTGCCTGAAAAGGAATCAGACAGTAAAAAGAGTAAACAGGGAAGTAGAAATTTTATTATTAAAAGGTTAAGACAATCTGTAGTTGCTGCCACAGTAGCTTTAACAGTTTTAACTATTTCAGCAACTATATCACCGGTAATGGCTAAT
The DNA here is from genome assembly GCA_047624165.1 of Clostridium sp. Classification (GTDB taxonomy): domain Bacteria; phylum Bacillota; class Clostridia; order Clostridiales; family Clostridiaceae; genus Clostridium_AD. The sequence goes on from JBLHPD010000204.1 coordinate 3,849, forward strand.
ACTATAACTAATATTCCGGTAATCAGTTCTGTATTTAAATTGTTCGGAGATATGGGATTAAAACTTGCTAGTGAAAATGAGATATCTTCTTTAGTAGGGCAAACAAAAGTAGATAAGGGTATAAAGGTTACAATAAATGATATCCTTTATGATGGTGCAAGGATGTCTATTGGCTATACAATGGAAGGAAATAAAATTGGTGAATTAGGAAAACCGGATTTGTTGGTTAATAATAAGCCTATGAACGCTGCAATGTCTTTTACTGGAAGTTTATTAGCAGAAAGCACTTATGCAGGAGTAATTAATGTTAGTCCTACAAGTGAACTCCCTAAAGATTTCAAGCTTACAGTATTACTTAATAAAATAGGAAATACAAAAGGCAGTTGGGAATTTAAAGATATTCCTGTAAAAAAACAAACTTCTTTGGTTAATTCCAAAGTTATAACTCCTATGGTCACTAAACCTATAGCAGAGGGAAGTATAACTATAGAAAAAATACTTGTTTCTGATACTACAATAAAGCTAAATATAATAGAAAAAAACTTCCCAAGAGGCAGATTTTACAGTTACCAGGTAATAGATAACTACGGTAATGTGCTAGAACCCTTAGGTGGAAGTGGGAGTGGTGAAGGTAGTATTATGAACCAAGAATATACATTTGTACCTCTAAATAATAGTCCAGAGAACTTTGTTATAAAAGTAAGTGATTCACGTGGAAGCCTTGGAGAAATTATAGATGTAAAAGTAAAAGTAGAAGATAAATTCCCAATTATTATTTCGCAAGGTGGTGAAGGAGGGCAAATTTCTGTAAACAAAATAGAGTATCTAAAAGATAAAACGTTAGTCCATTATACTTATAAGGGTAATCACCCATATGGCAATGGTATGTGTGTTTTCGTAGAAGATGAAAAAGGTAAAAGACTTAATAACCCAAGAAAATCCATTCAAAGAAATATAGATGGTTCATATATATTAGAGTGCTATCATATTAATAAGAACAAGGAAATCAATATCGCTACAAGGGAACTTCCTGATTTAAAATTTCTTTTGGAGTTTGAAATTCCATTAAACTAGCAGAATAGAATAGAAATTGTAGGAACTACTGGTAATTTAAGTAGTTCCTTTTTTCAATCTAAACCACTTGGAATATGTAGAATTTTAAGTAGTAAGATTCATCAGAATTCCATAGTATTGGATGATCCGCTGCTTGAGTTCTAAACTCTACTTGTCTAAGTGTTCGCTTAGCATCTAATGCTGCTTCAGCTATGGTATCTCTAAATAAATCAGGGTACATAAAGTGAGAACAAGAGCAAGTTACAAAATATCCGCCGGGTTTAACTAGTTTTATACCACGTAGGTTGATTTCTTTATAGCCTCTTGTAGCACCATCTATAGTAGAACGTGATTTTGTAAATGCAGGAGGGTCTAAGATTACAACATCATATTGTCTTCCTTCTCTTGACCATTCTCTTAGCACGTCAAAAGCGTTATGAGATTCGAATTTAACAGTATCTGAAAGTCCGTTAAGTTCTGCATTTTTTCTAGAACATTCTACTGCATAGTCAGAGATATCTACTCCAAGTACACTTTTAGCTCCAGCTATACCTGCATTAAGGGCAAATGATCCTGTGTGTGTAAAACAATCTAAAACATCAGCATCCTTGCATAATCTGTGAATAGCTGCTCTATTTTCCTTTTGATCTAGAAAAAATCCAGTCTTTTGACCATTTGCAATGTCAACATAATATTTAACACCATTTTCAATAATTTGAAAAGTAGTGTCAAAGGGCTCTGTTAAAAATCCTGTTGTTTGTTCCATTCCTTCAAGCACGCGAACTCTAGCATCACTTCTTTCATATACGCCCTTTGCATGATATTCATCTGTTAGTAGATTAACAACTATATCTTTATATTTATCTATACCCAGAGCTAAAGATTGAATAACATAATAGTCTTCATATTTATCTATAATCATTCCAGGTACAAAATCTGCTTCTCCAAACAAAAATCTACAACTAGAGGTATCTATAACTGTTTCTCTATATGTCCAAGCAGCGCGAAGCCTCTTTCTGAAAAACTCTTCATCTATTTCTTCATGTATGTCTCTAGTCATTATTCTTATGGCAATTTTAGAAGCATCATTTATAAAGCCTTTTCCAATGAACTCGCCTCTAAAATTATATGCTTCAATTATATCCCCATTTTCATACTCACCATCAACGTTCTCAATTTCATTTGCATATATCCAAAGGTGTCCATTTTCTGCATTTCTGCCTTTGCCTTTATATAAGTAAAATTTACAAGCCATTTAAATTCCTCCTGTGTTCTTTAGGGTTACAAAACAATTTTTTGAAAAAATCAAGTTATTTATCTATAGTAGTATACCACATTGAACTAAGTTGTAATATAAAATACATAAAATTCTTTTGACAAAAGTTCATTTATAAATTACACTTATATATGTGCTATTTTTAAATGCACACTCGAATTAAGGGTATTTAGATAAAAATTGGACGGATTTTCTTTGATTGGTAATCCATATATATAATGTCCAGTTATTAAAAATAAATAAGTGTATGAGTAGAAATACTTTTAAAATAGAAAAAATAATAAATATATAGAATTACACTATATTAAGGAGAAAAAATAAATGAGTAGATTAGTAGTAAAAAATATGAGCCATGGATTTGGTGACAGGTCAATATTTGAAGATGTATCCTTTAGATTACTTAAAGGCGAACACATAGCGCTTATAGGAGCTAACGGAGAAGGTAAATCAACCTTTATGAATATTATTACCGGAAAACTTATGCCTGATGAAGGCGATGTTGAATGGTCAAGTAGCGTCAGAGTTGGATATATGGATCAACACACTGTTTTGGAAAAGGGAAAAACCATTAGAGAAGTTTTAAGGGATGCTTTTAAATATCTTTTTGATTTAGAAGAGGAAATGCTTGATGTAACAGAGAAAATGGGAGAGGCAACCCCAGAGGAACTAGAAAAATTACTTGATAGAATGGGAACGATTCAGGACTTGCTTGATAATAATGGATTTTATGCTATTGATTCTAAGATAGATGATGTAGCTGCAGGAATTGGACTTAAAGAGGTCGGACTTGAAAATGATGTTGCAGATTTAAGTGGAGGACAAAGAACGAAAATTCTTCTTGCAAAACTTTTACTAGAAGTGCCAGATGTTCTACTGCTTGATGAGCCTACTAACTTTTTGGATGAGCATCATGTGGATTGGCTTAAGAGATATCTTCAAAATTATGAAAGTGCATTTATCCTAATATCCCATGATATTGAATTCCTAAAAGATGCAGTTAATATAATATATCATGTAGAAAATAAAAAGTTAACTAGATATATAGGCTCTTATGAAGAATTTTTGAGAGTTCATGAGGCTAAAAGGCTTCAAATGGAAGCTGATTATGAAAGACAACAAAAGGAAATTAACAGACTTGAGGTCTTTGTTGCTAAAAATAAAGCAAGAGCTTCTACTAGTGGTATGGCAAAATCAAGACAAAAGAAATTGGATAAAATTGATAGAATGGAAGTTACAAAAGATAAACCAAAACCACAATTTAATTTTAAATCTGCAAGAGCTTCAGGGAAGATAATATTTAGAACTGTGGAGTTAGTTACTGGATATGATACCCCATTGTCTAAGCCATTAGATTTATATATGGAACGAGGACAAAAGATTGCTTTAACTGGTGCTAATGGTGTTGGAAAAACAACATTATTAAAGAGCCTTATGGGTGATATAAAAGCTGTTTCAGGGCATACAAACTTAGGAGATTACCAATATATAGGATACTATGAACAAGAAATAAAGGGAGTCAACCGCAATAATTGTATTGAAGAATTTTGGAATGAATTTCCTAGTTTCACTCAGGGTCAGGTAAGATCTGCACTTGCAAAGTGTGGACTTACTACAAAGCATATTGAAAGTAGAATTACAGTGCTTAGTGGTGGAGAGCAAGCAAAGGTAAGACTTGCGAAACTTCTAAACCGGGAAACTAATATATTAATCCTAGATGAACCTACCAATCACTTAGATGTAGATGCTAAAGAGGAATTAAAGAGGGCCCTTAAAGAATATACAGGAAGTATAATTATAGTATGTCATGAGCCAGAATTTTATCAAGATGTAGTAACAGATGTATGGGATTGTGAAGAGTGGACAACAAAAATAGTGTAATTTACCTTAAAAAGGGGCTGTCTCAAAATGATTAAAAAATCATTTGAAGAGACAGCCTCTTTTCCTTATTTATTTTAATAAAAACACTAAAAAATCATATTTTTCATTGTTATTTTTTAGTGCCATTCTATTTTTTTACATTACAAAAATAAGATTTTTAAATCTCCTAATTTTAAAATATTATTTTTTTTGAATTTTAAGCTGCTTTTATTTCATGCAATAGAATTCCACATCTATCATTTTGTATCTTATTATGAAATTTATTTATGTCATATCCAAAGCATAAAAGAGTAAATTCAGTTTTCATATTAATTTTTCCTTTAGTTAAAAATCTTCTAAACCCATGATCTTCTTTCAAAACTCCAAATGCTCCTTCAACCTGAATCGACCTATTAGTTCTTAACATGATTCCTTCGGAACTTGTTATATTTTCTAATGACTTTAATCTTTTTTGAATAAATTTTTTAGATACGCTTAGTCTTTTGTTACCCTTTGCTTTTGTACATTTTGGTTTATACTGGCAACAATCACAATCCTCACATTCATAAACTGTTATACTAGCCTGATATCCAGACTTTGACTTTCTT
>JBLHPD010000205.1:0-8629 GCA_047624165.1 Clostridium sp.
TGCTAATCTCATATATGCTCTACTTAAAAAAGATGACATAAAAATAGATTTGTCTACGGTATATAGAACGTTAGATTTGCTGGCGAGTAAAAATATTTTAAATAAATTTGATTTGGGTAACAATATGTATAACTACACTATAATTAAAAATGCCCACAAACATATAATCCAGTGCGATTTATGTCATAAAGAAATGGTTATAGATTGTCCAATACCTCAAATAGAAGAACAAATAAAAGCAAAGACAGGAATAACGCTTACGGAAAGTCATGTTTATTTAAAGGGAATTTGTAAAGAATGTAAAGAATGTAAAGAGTGTATAGAATGTATAGAATGTAAAGAATATAAGAAATAAGAGAGGATGGGTTTTATGCAATTTTCTTCATTGGTATTAATGGAAGTAGATAAAGAGACTAATCAATTTGTTAAAGAACTTGGAAGCTATGAAGCATCAGACGGGGCAGAATTTGTTACGAAATTAAATTATTCTGGAGAACTAATTAACTTATTTTTTGATACTCAGGTTGATGTGGAAGAATGGCAATTTACAGCAATTTATGATTATTTTAATGAGGATGTCTTTACGAATAAAGGTTATTCTATTGAAGCTATCGATGATGAGTATAATCCAACTTGGATGGTTAAGTTTAAATATTCTACAGATCATATGGTTGTTCGCGAAGCTATAATTGAAATATGTGATTTAATAAAGCAGGAACTTAAGGAAGTTTTTATAAAAATTGAAGACAAAAAAGAGGAATACAAGTAGATATAAGAAAAATAATATAGACAAACAATTTAATTACAAAAGATAAATAGCATTACTATGACAAACTTTTTAGAGGTGGCTATGAGACTTGAGTTTATTAATAGAGTAAAAGTTGATGAAATTTTAGGGAGAAATATATTTACAGATGAAGGAAGTGTATTGCTAAGAACAGGAGTTAAATTAACTGAGCAGTATATCAAAAGACTTAAGAGCTTAGGTGTTTTTTATGTGTATATAGAAGACTCTAGATTAGATGATATATCAATGGAAGATGAAAAACTAAGTAATCTAAAAGCTATAACCATGAAAAATATGTCGAAAATAATAAAAAATGTAACTGCTGCAGATAAAAAAGGCACTAAAGAATCATTATCGGTTGTGGAAGACTTAGTTAGTTATATTATTGAGATGGGTGATGTAAATAAAAGTTTATATGACATCCAGACTTATGATAACTATACATATCTTCACTCTATAGATACTGGAATTATGGCAATTTTTCTTGGTATTTCAATGAATCTTAAGGAAAGTGATTTAAAAGAGCTAAGCATTGGAGCAATCCTCCATGATATAGGTAAAACTAATGTTATTAAAGACATCATAACGAAACCAGATAAGCTAACATTTGAAGAATATGAAGAAGTTAAGAATCATCCTACTTATGGAAAAGAGATTCTAGAAAAAAACTTTTCCATGTCTAGTGAAATTCTAAAAGCAGTGGAACAGCACCATGAAAAAATTGATGGAACTGGATATCCTTATGGACTTAAAAAAGATAGTATTTCTAAGTTTGCAAAAATAATTAGTGTTTGTGATGTTTATGATGCTGTAAGTAATGATAGAAGTTATAGAGAAAAGTTTAATCCTGTGGATGCTTACGAACTAATATTAGCTGGATGTGGTAATGCCTTTGACGAAGAGATAGTAAGAAATTTCAAAGAAACATTTTCAGTATTTCCATTGGGCGTTTGTCTAAGGTTATCCAACGGAATTGAAGGGTATGTAATTAAGCAAAACAAAAAATTTCCTGATAGACCTATAATAAGAGTGCTTTATGAAGGGGAAAATAGGAAACCTATTAAATTTTATGAAATAGATTTGTTGCAATGCCATAATATTGTTGTGAATTCAATAATATAAAAAATATAAATAATATAAACCTTATTAGGAGTAAAATATGAAAGAAAAAGATATAAATACCATTATAAGTGGTATTACTCAAAGGCATGGATATTTACTAGAGGAAATAAGAAGTGTGGATAACAATTCACAGCTATGGACAGTGACCAAAGATATTAGTGGGACATCACAAAGATTAATATTTATGACTGTACTTAGCCTACGCGCGCTAACGCAATATGATATTCAAGATGACAAAAACAATATATATATACTATTTTCTGAGGATGAATCCAATTCAGAAGAACTTGAAATAAAAGAATCTCTCTCAACAAATAATTTATTAGGAAAGCCTCTGATTAGGGTAAATGTATTAGAAAGAAAAGTAAACTACTCTGAAAATGTAAATATGCAAGTGGTAAATGACTTAGCTGATATTATTAGTAATATCAATTTACATAGCAATAGCGAAAAAATAAGTATAAAGGATAAACCATACATTACTATAGGAATTATAGCTATAAATGTTGTGATGTATATAATTACCGCTTATCTGAGCTTTGTTTATGCAAAAGGTAGCATGTTTAGCAGTGATACCAATGTTCTGATTTTGCTTGGAGCTAAGGTTAATGAGCTAATTGCTAAGGGTCAGTATTATAGGCTTATTTCTTGTATGTTTTTACATGGTGGAATTTTGCATTTAGCTGTTAATATGTATTCACTTTATGTTATTGGACCAATGGTTGAAAAGATTAATGGAAAGGCGAAATATATTGCTATTTATTTTATTTCTGGAATATGTGCATCTATATTTAGTTATATTTTTTCACCAAGTGTTTCTATTGGAGCTTCGGGTGCAATCTTTGGACTTTTAGGTGCAACACTCATTTACGCAATTAAATCTAAAGGTAAAACTGGGAATGGTTTTATAAAAAACATTTTATCTGTTATATTTATAAATATATTTATAGGAGCTACGCTACCGGGCATTGATAATTTTGCTCATTTAGGTGGACTTCTTGGAGGAATGATAATATCATTTTTAGTTTCTTTTAAAATTGACGATTAGCGACATTTCACAAGGCAAAAAAAACAGACCTCTGGGGTCAAAACCCTTGGAGGTCTGAAAACTTTTATGCAACTATATCAATATTTTTATCTCCAACGATATTAATCAAATCTTCATGATTTATAGTTTCTTTATCAATCAATAAAGCTGTAATAGATTCTAAAGATTCTTTTTTATCAGTCAGGATACTTTTAACCTCTTCATATAATTCTGATATTAAATTTTTACATTCTATAAATGCTGATTCTTGATTTGTAAAGCCTGAGTCTTTGAGTTTGCCCATAGTAAGCAGTCCCAGGGATTCACCCATACCGTATTCTGTTATCATGGCAGTTACAAGCTGCGTACTTCTTTGCAGGTCATGATAAGCACCAGTGGTTACATGTTCATGGCCAAAAATAATTTCTTCAGCAGCCCTACCACCTAATAGAACCATTATTTTTTTCTTTAAATGTTCCATGTTCATATATAGTTTATCTTCAGGTATACTTAAAGTATAACCGCCTGCACCTTTGGTAGTTGGGATTATAGTTACTTTGGATACTTTATCATTTGGCAACACATTTAGTGAAATTAAAGCATGTCCTGCTTCGTGGAATGCGGTAATTTTTCTATCCTCATCTTTAATATAATCCCTATCAACTTTTTCATAACCAGCTAGCATTATTGAATAAGCTTTATCCATATGCTCATTTTCAATAAATGTAGAATTGTCCTTGCAGGCAATAATAGCTGCCTCATTAGCTAAGTTCTCTAGCTTTGCACCTGAAAAAGATGTAGTTTTATGTGCCCACTGCGAATAATCTATATTATTAATAGGTTTATTTTTAAGATGAAGTTTTAAAATTTTCTCTCTGGCAGATACATCGGGTAATGTAACTTCGATATGTCTATCAAAACGGCCGGGTCTAAGTAGAGCATCATCTAGCATATCAAGCCTGTTAGTTGCTGCAATTATCATTATGCCCTCTGTTTCATTAAAACCAGACATTTCCGTTAGAAGGGCGTTAAGAGTCTGATCTTTTTCGTCAGAACCGCCACCACGACTGTCTCTTTTCTTACCAATTGCATCAATCTCATCAATAAAGATAACGGCCCTGCCATGACTTCTTGCTTTCTTAAATAAGCTTCTAATTCTCCCAGCTCCAACCCCTACATATACCTGGACGAAATCAGAACCGGATACAGCATAAAAAGGAACATTTGCTTCGCCAGCCACAGCTTTTGCAAGTAAGGTTTTACCAGTTCCGGGATCTCCATATAAAATTATTCCTTTTGGCATTCTAGCACCATAAGCAGAATATTTTTTAGGGTTTTTAAGGAAATCTACTATATCCTGGACACTATCTTTAGCTTCTTCATTACCTGCTACATTAGCGAAGTTAAAACCTATGTCCTCTACTGCAGTAACATCAAGATTTGTAGCTGAGAACATGCCTTTAGCAGTTCTCTTTGAAGATTTGAAGGCCATAATTAAAAGTACTATGATTGAAATCACAAGACCTGCAATTGAAGCTATTTCAGCAGGATTAGTTAGAGTTTGTTCAGAAACATTTATACCATTCTTTAATAAGTCTTCTTTGAAATTATTAGTTCTTGGATTGTCAGTTTCATAAATAGTACCATCTTTAAGTTTAACTTGAATTTTAGGAGCAGTTGTTACGTATACTGTGGAGATGCTTTTAGAAGAAGCATCTTTAAGAAAATCTATATATAATTTATCTGTAGATATTTTAAAGGTATTACTCACAAAAATGAGAAATACTATTGAACAAATTGCAGTGATAATAGGAATCAAAATATATTTGTTTTTAAGTTTAATCATAGGCTCGAAGCGATAAAACCACATTTATTTTAGTATAGTTGTGGAGTCGCCTCAGTCACATCCTTTCGCATAATATATTTTTTAATTGTTTCTATTAATTCACAGGTTGTACTCTTATATTTGTTATAGATAATAGTTTACTAATTATGTAAGCTACAATGTCTATTATAATATGTTTCGAAGGCCTTGTCCAACGATACTCATAGAATTTGGAAATGTAAATATTGTAATAATTGTAATTGTAATTGATAAATTAATAATTTGTTGTATACTTTATTTATGATAGATTCACAGACTGAATAGATTTAGAATAAGGAGAATGGATAAAATGGGAAAGAAAGTTTATGCAATAAAAGAAGGATTAAATTCTACTACTAATGAAAAAATTGAAAATCGAATAGTTAACACTTGGGCAGAGTGCTTAAAATATGTAAAAGGTGTAAAAGGTGCTAAGTATAAGAGCTTTGAGGATATAAATGAGGCTAAAAAGTTCTTAAGTGGTGCAGGAGATGCACTTAAAAAAGCAGATAATAATTATCCAGAGGATTGCCTTCATGTTTATGTTGATGGTAGTTATAATGCTTCTACAGAGGAGTATTCTTATGGAATGGTAGCAGTGCAGAGTGATGTAGTTCTACATATAGAGAGTGGTGCAGGTAAAAGTGATTCAGCAAGAAATATAAGGCAAATAGCAGGGGAACTTGCGGGTGCAGTTAAAGGGGCTGAGTATGCACTAGGCAAAGGGGAGAAGAAAGTAGTAATATTCCATGATTATGTTGGGATTTGTTACCATGCTACTGGGTTTTGGGGTAGGAAAGAAGAGTCTTCAAAGGAATATTATGAGAAAATGCAACAACTTATGAAGAGTGGATTAGAGGTTATTTTTGTTAAGGTGGATAGTCATACGGGAGATTTGTTTAATGAGCTTGTTGATGAAAAATGCAAAGAGAGATTAGGGATAAAATCAGATAAGGTTGTAGAAAAATGGCTAGATAAGAATGTTATAAATGTAGCTAGTAATGAGGTAAAAAGAGAAATTTGTAAAATAGCACCTAAAGGAGAGGCGAACATAATTGTTGTGAATCCAGATGATGTAAAAATCAAAAAAGAAACCAAGAGAGAGATTAAGAAAGAGATTAAAGTATATAGCTTTAATGAGATTGCCTCAGAGTATAAAACAAATCCGGAGGTAGGCAAGAGAATAATAGATAGTCTAAGTAGCTCAGAGAAAACAGAGTTTATTATCTATCTGCTAGAGGGGGGAGTATAGAATTTCTCCTGCGTGACTTGCAATAAGTGCTTGAAACGTGAAATTTGATTAAGAAATTCTAATCTTTTGCTCGCATAAAATTCGCTAGCACTCACACTCGGCGTCCTGCCTCGGGTTCGCTAGCCTGCCGTCCTGGCAGGCTTACGGAAATTTTATGCTCGCAAAAGAAGAATTTCTAAATCAAATTTCAATGTTTCTGCGCTTCTTATTGCAAGTCACTGTGGAGAAAGAATATGCTTAGCACTAAAACATGGTTATAAGCTGCCGGGTGGCAGGCTTACGGGGAATTTCAGATTAGCAGAAGTGGATATGCTAGATGGGATTTTTTTGTTTCGACCTTTCATTGCAAGTCACTGTGGAGAAAGAATATGCTTAGCACTAAAACATGGTTATAAGCTGCCGGGTGGCAGGCTTACGGGGAATTTAAGATTAGCAGAAGTGGATATGCTAGATGGGATTTTTTTGTTTCGACCTTTCATTGCAAGTCATTGTGGAGAAAGAATATGCTTAGCACTAAAACATGGTTATAAGCTGACGGGTGGCAGGCTTACGGGGGATTTATATGAGTACAAGTGGAATTGCTAGATGGGATTTCTTTGTTTGGACCTTTCATTGAAAGTCATTGTGGAGAAAGACTATGTTTAGCATTCAGATGAGGTTATAAGCTGCCGAGTGGCAGACTTATGGGGATTTCATATGAGTAAAAGGAGAATTACTAGATGGAAGTTCGATGTTTCGACCTTTCTTATTTCAAGTCACTGTGGATAAAGTAGTTCCCTAAGCAATATCAGGGGGGAGTGTTTTGACCTTATTGTCAGGGATATTATTGAAATATTTCTAAAAGAGATTGACATATCACAAAGTGATTGAGGTATAATAACATTAAGTAATGAGAATTAATTAAAGAATGCTATAAAATAAGAGTTAATTAAGAAGACAAAATATATTGAAAAATTTTAGAGGTGATTAGAGTGAATGAGCAGGTATTAGAATTTACAATTTTTTGTGTGGAAAGTTTAGCGGAAGAATTAAATATGAGCGCAAAAAAAATTTATAAATTACTTAAGTTTGATACAGATGTTTTAGACCACTATATTATACCTTGCTATGAAGCATTACATTCTCAAAGTAAACATTATATTGTAGAAGAATTGATAGAAGTGTTAAAAGAAAAGGGTGTTTCGATATGATATTATACCATGGATCCTATTGCTTTGTAGAAAAACCTCATACAAGTTTTTCAAGGGAGGATTTGGACTTTGAAAAAGGTTTTTATCTAACAAAAGTGGTTAGATTTTATTTTAGATTCTAGAAATGGTAGTAAAGGTTATTTGGAATATGATGTAATTATAGGTGGCATAGCTGATGATAGGGTGTACAATACAATTGAATTATATCAGGATAATTTAATTGATAAAGAAGAAGCTCTTAAAAGGCTGAAATTTTTCAAACCTAATCATCAAATATGTATAGTTAATCAAGAAATTATTGATAGATATTTAAAATATGAAGGCAGTAAGGAAGTGTAAAGATGGAAGCAAATAAAATCCTATTACAATCTTTATATAAAAAAATCATCCTTGAATTTCAATTCGAACAGGTGAAGATTTAGAGCAGAGTATGAATTATTTTTATACTTCACAAATGTATGAGTTGATCAGTGAGGGAATAAGTGACTTGCATTGTAGAGGCGCGAAGTATTTGGCAGAAGAATTAATGTTAGAGTATGGATTTATGGAGCATATAGGTTATCCTAAAGAGTTTAGAAGATAGAGAACAAGAGTTGATTAGTAAAAAAAATATTAAGAGCTGTACTTAAGAATTTCAAATCATTTTAAAAAGTCATATCCCAAATTTAAGGGTTATGACTTTTTTTGAGCGAGGTGAAGTTGCTATTTATAGAAACAAAAACTGTTCAAGCTCGACCACAAATGATATTGTATGCTTCACTAATATCTGAAAGGTACCTATCGCCTTTCAAAAATTGGAAATGAATCTTTCAATTATTGTTCTCAAGAAACTGCAAAATATGAGAAGGTAATATTATAAAAATACAATTTCAGTATGGACAAAGGAGAAATTACTGAAAAGTTATGTAATACAAGAAATAATTCAATTATCGTTAGCAAAACAAATTTGCTACTGATTTGTACATACCATAGAACTTAATTGAAATTGATATTTTTTCCAAGTCACAGTTACCTTAGTGGGTCACGAAGTTACCCACTTGCTATGGGAAATCCTTTGCAGACGTATACGTAAGTGAGCAATTAATTTATGTAAACTCCGTATACCGTATGGCGGTTGCAATAAACCAAGGTAACTTTGCAAAGGCTTACAGTATAGGAACTGGCATACATTGGAGTATAGAGTTTAAAAAAACAGATTAATAAATACTATGGAATACAATAGTTTATTCTATTTGACGCTTACATTTATTCGTAGGTAGTTTTGGAGCTAGGAGATGACTGGAAAGCCATCTCCTTAATACAATAAAAAAAGATGAATAGAAATTATATCATATACTCCATTCGTCTTTTTTTTCAATATCCTTTATTTTATCCCTTTAAAATCATA
>JBLHPD010000206.1:0-8513 GCA_047624165.1 Clostridium sp.
GGCTCAGGTTCACTAGACTGCCGTCCTGGCAGTCTTACGGAAATTTTATATTCGTAAAAGAAGAATTTCTAAATAGAATTTCGAATGTTTTTTCGCTTCTTATTGCAAGTCACTCCGGAGAAATTTTATACTTATTATTCAGATGTTATATATATCATACTCCTACATGACTTCACCTTCATGATTATACTTTGTCCATACAAATAAATACACAAAAGTAGAAAGTGTCAGGGTAGACCCCGTGTTTTGCTGACGTTACCCATAAATATATTATGGGAAATATTTATTTTTCAATATACTCTTTAATGTACAACGCATCATAATTTATTATCTTTTCAATGCTGGACAAATATCTTGTCTTATCTTCTTCTGAAATAACTTCATTCTCAAATTTTTTAAGAAATGAGAAATGAGAAATATTGAATATTGTATAAACAGCAGTAGCAATATTAAGAATATAGTTTAATTTTATATGAATTTTTCAAATAATATAGAAAAGTATAGACATTTAAGTGAATCTGGAATAAAAAATATATTGTATATTTATACAATAATAAACGGTGTATTCATGGATATTATATGTTTCATGAATAAGTATACTAAAATCAACAAATTTATATTTTTCAAATTTAGAGTAGGGTACCATACATAAGCATGATCAATTGTAATTGATATATCTATGGTGGAATTCATCTGAAAAGCTTTACAGGATTAAATAAACACGGTTTAAGCAATATTTAGAGTTTTTACTTATTATTATTTAAGGATATACTAAGAATTGAAGAACGAAACACAAAGGGGGATGATTGATTATGGGGTCATTTATAAACGTTACTTCTGAAATCGGGAAATTAAATACTGTCATGCTACACAGGCCTGGTAAAGAAATTGAAAACTTGGTACCAGAATACCTTGGAAGATTACTATTTGATGATATTCCGTATTTAGAAGTTGCAAAGAAAGAACACGATAAGTTTGCAGATATTCTAAGGGAAAATGGTGTAGAGGTTTTATATTTAGAGGATCTTGCCTGCGAAGCGTTAAATGATATGAAAGTACGAGAAGACTTTCTTAAGCAGTTTTTAAAAGAAAGTAATATAACAAACTTAATACTTTCTGAAGGCTTAAATAACTATTTTTTGTCCTTACCAGTTCATAAAATGGTAGATGAAGTAATTTCAGGTATTAGAAAAAATGAAGTGAAGATTGAAGGGACACATTCATTAGCAGTGTTAATGAATGATGTTTATCCATTCTATTTAGATCCGATGCCAAATTTATATTTTACAAGAGATCCTGGCGCTGCAATTGGTAATGGTCTTACAATAAATACTATGCAAACAGAGGCAAGAAGACGAGAATCATTATTTTTAGAGTATATTCATGGAAATCACAGATACTTTAAAGATTCTGAAACACCACTTTGGTATGACAGAAGTTTGCCGAATAGTATTGAAGGCGGGGATGAAGCAATTTTATCTGAAAAAGTGCTTGCAATAGGGTGTAGTCAGAGAACTTCACCTGAAGCAATTGAAGCAGTTGCTAAGAATTTATTTGAAAAACATACGAGTTTTGAAAAGGTTTTAGTGTTCCAAATTCCAGCATGTAGAGCTTTTATGCACCTTGATACAGTATTTACGATGGTAGATTATGATAAGTTTACAATTCACCCTGGAGTTGAAGAATCGTTAAACGTATTTGAAATTACTAAGGGAGCGAATGGGGAACTAAAGTTAAAACAAGAATCAGATGCGCTTGAAAATATTTTAAAGAATGCATTGAAGCTTCCAGCAGTTAAACTAATAAGATGTGGTGGCGGAGATTTTATAACAGCTGGAAGAGAACAATGGAATGATGGGGCGAATACACTTGCAATTGCAC
Source organism: Clostridium sp. (assembly GCA_047624165.1). GTDB lineage: Bacteria > Bacillota > Clostridia > Clostridiales > Clostridiaceae > Clostridium_AD. The sequence continues at coordinate 1,882 of JBLHPD010000206.1, forward strand.
CAGGGAAAATCATTACTTATGAAAGGAATTATGTTACAAATGAAATATTGGATGCAAACGGAATCACAGTACTAACAATGCCAAGTTCAGAACTTTCCAGAGGAAGGGGTGGTCCAGGATGCATGAGTATGCCACTTAATAGGGATAATTTGTAGTAAAAAGTGTTATGTAGTTAACAACTAATATTTAATTAGTGTTATTTTAAAAAGGAGTTTTTTTAAGAAGGCCACTAAAAAACTAAATTTTAATAACAATATAGGACATAAAATAGATTTTCTATTTTATGTCCTATATTTATAAAAATTTCTAAAAAGGTTATTTTCAAAAATGATTTTTGTTATTAGAAGTTTGAGTTATTTAAATAGGCTTCTTCATATCCATTTAGTTTTTTAATAATATTTGTAAACACTGCATCCACTTTAGAAAAATCCATGTTTGGTACAAAGGAAGTTTCAAGTTCGTCATGTAGACCTTTAGCTTCTTTTATTGTAGCTAAACCCTTGTTTAATAATGTATAAAACTCAGTTGCATCATAGTCCATCTCAACTTTGTTCTTTTGAAGGGTACTTAGATTTAAACAGTCCTTCATGTCAATTACAGTACCTGTCAAATCTAAATTATTTATTACGTTAGAGGTCAAAATGGCAACATTTAAGTCAGGAATCAATATATGCTCAATTTTTTCAGGGATAAGAGGTGTATGGAAAATTTCCACATAGTAGCCACGTCTTAAGGCTTCAGCAGATAAAAATTCTAAAACATCTGATTTACCAGTACCAGGTCCACCTTTTAATACATAAATATTCTTATAACCATCGCTTAAGTTTTCTATATAAGTGATAATGCCGTTAGGAGTAAAAGCTGTAGCAAATAAATGCCTATCGAAGCCTATATTTGATGGTGAGGTAGTAAATAAAGATTCTTTTAAATTTTCTTTTATTAGATTTAACTTATTAATATTTAGGGCTTCATTATTATAAGTACACCAATCGTCATAAACTAATTTAGCTGCTCCAAAGAATTTGTAAGCTCTTTTGAAAGTTTTACCAACTTTTTTATTTGTATCAATTATCTTATGTCTATACTTCTTAAAACCATCTTCATCCCAACAATCTCCCATGTTCAGAATTTCATCAACAGCCCCAGGGTTTATGGGATCAACTACATGAGGTGATGTTCCATCAAGTATTGCTACGTTAAGTCCTTTAATAACTACTCCGTCTAGTGAATTATTATCTGACGAGCAGTGATGGTATTCTATATCGTAGCCTTTTTCATTGAAGTATTTGCCAACTTTCTTCATTAAGGAGGATTTACCCGTTCCAGGGCCTCCTTTTATGCATATTATTCTTCTTGCTTCATCCTGTCCTAGTATATACCTATAGAAGGAATAGAATCCTCTAGAAGTATTTCCACCAGGAAAAATATTTTTAATAGTACCTTGCATAAATATCACACTCCATATCATCATATCAATATATAGTATTCAGAGGTTCTGAAATTGATTATAATTAATTTGTATTTTTATAGTAGAGGTGTTAGCAGTGAAATATATAAATAGTATAATAGATATTATAGTAAAAATATCTACAATTATTACTTGTGCTTAGAAACATAATACTTGTTATTATGAATATACTGTGATAAAATAATAACTAATTTAAAAAGTAAACTACCTAGGGTAGAGGTGCTGTATCTAAGAGTACTTGTTCGGAGCTGACAGGCTAAGATGAATAAGAAAAGGAGCTATGGCCGAAGAAATATATTACGTAAAAATATTTTCTGGTTTTATACAAAATATGTGTAAAATTGTCACTGATTTTTCAGTGGAGAGCTACAAGGTACACGAAGTTTGTATAAAATCATGTATTTTTATGCGGCAAAGGTGTTCCTTTGCCGCATTTATTTTTTTTGAAAAAATACATATAAATTCAAAATGACACCAAAGGTGATAAATATCACCAAAAGTGATAAATGGTAGGAGTGGTTAAGTTATGGCAGTAGTTGTTCAAAAATATGGAGGTTCATCTGTAGGCACTACAGAGAAAATTAAAGGGATTGCACAAAGTATAGTAATGAGAAAAAATGAAAAAACAGATTTAGTTATAGTAGTATCTGCTATGGGAAAAACTACGGATGATTTAATATCTCTGTCAAAAGGTATATCAGAAAAACCAGATAAGAGGGAACTAGACGCGCTACTATCAACAGGAGAAATAATTTCAAGCGCACTACTCGCCATGGCAATTAAGGAGCTCGGATATGATGCTATAAGCTATACTGCAGGGCAAATTGGCATTAAGACTAGTGGACAATATGGCAAAGCATTAATTAAAGACATACATGATAAGAGGGTTATAAAAAGTTTAGGAGAAGGTAAAATTGTAATAGTAACTGGCTTCCAAGGAATAAATGAAGAAGGTGATGTTACCACTTTAGGGAGAGGTGGTTCTGACACCACTGCTGTAGCAATGGCAGTTAAGCTTAAAGGTAGCTGCGAAATATATACGGATGTAGCTGGAATATATAGTGTAGATCCTAGAGCATATAGCCAGGCTAAAAAATTAGATGAAATAGAATATGAAGAGATGTTAGAGCTTGCAAGTTTGGGAGCACAAGTAATGCATTCAAGGTCTATAGAGCTTGCTCAAAAATATAGTATACCTATATATGTAGGCCTTAGTAATAGTGAAATTAAGGGAACTATAATTAGGGAGGTAAAAAATATGAATATGGAAAGTAAACCAATAACAGGCATAGCAACTAGTGATGAGGATGTGGCAGTGACTCTGCAACATATACCTAAAGATGTGAATATATTATCTGTCATATTTGAAGCTATAGGAAGTAAAAGAATTAATATAGATATGATAAGTCAGTCATCTCCTATAGATGGAATGGTAAATGTATCATTTACAATTCCTAAAGAAAGCTTAAAGGATAGTTTAGAAATTATAGATAAATTAATAGTAGATAACAAAGTTATAGTTGATAAGGACATTACTAAATTTTCAGTAGTGGGACTTGGTATGAAGACAACCTCTGGAGTAGCTGCTAAAATGTTTAGGGTTTTTAGCAAAAACAATATTGAAATTAAAATGATTACTACTTCAGAAATAAGAATTACTTGTGCTATTAAAACAGAGGATAAATCAAAGGCTATTCAGGTTATTGCAAAAGAATTTAATCTATAAAAACAAATGTAGAGAAGGAGAGATTTATGTGAGATTTTTTGGAAATATAAATAATGAAAATAATAGATTAAATATTGCAGGAGTTAGCGCTGAAGTACTGGTTACAGAATACGGTACTCCTCTTTATGTAATGGATGAACAGCATATACGAGATAATTGTAGAAAGTTTTATGAATCATTTAAAGCAGAGGAAGAAGGGAATAAGGTAGCTTATGCGGGAAAAGCTTTTTTAACTATCGCAATGTGTGAAATTGTAAAATGCGAAGGTTTATATTTAGATGTAGTTTCAGGAGGGGAATTATATACCGCACATAGTGCTGGTTTTCCACTTGAAAAGGTATATTTTCATGGTAATAATAAAACAATTGATGAAATTGAAATGGCAATAGAACTTGGGGTAGGGACTTTTGTGGTAGATAATCTTCACGAAATTGAAATTATTAATGAAAAGGCAAAGGGAAAAGGTATTATTCAACGGGTTCTTCTTAGAGTAACTCCAGGAATAGAAGCTCATACTCATGAGTACATAAAAACTGGACAGAATGATTCAAAGTTTGGATTTACTATATTAAATAATGGATTAGAAGAAGTTATAAACACTGTTTTAAGCTTTTCAAATATAAAATTAGCAGGACTACACTGTCACATAGGGTCTCAAATTTTTGAGTTAGAACCTTATAAAGATGCTGTGGGTATAATGATGTCTTTGATTAAAAACATAAAGGAAAAATTTAGTTATGATATAGAAGAATTAGATTTAGGCGGAGGATTTGGTGTTTATTATGATAAAGGTGATCAGCCAAAGAAAATAGAAGAGTTTTGCAGGGTAATAATTGAGGAAGCTAAAATTAAGTGTAAAGAATATGGAATAAACTATCCTACTCTTGTAATAGAGCCGGGGAGGGCAATCGTAGCTAATGCAGGAATTACATTATATACTGTAGGTGCTATAAAGGATATACCAGGCGTTATAAAATATGTAGCAGTGGATGGTGGAATGACAGATAATATAAGACCAGCTTTATACAAAGCACAGTATCAATGTCTACTTGCCAATAGAGTAAATGAGCATTGTACGGAAGTAGTTACAATAGCAGGGAAGTGTTGTGAGAGTGGAGATATTTTATTAAAAGGTGTGAAGTTACCAAAGGCTAATAGTGGAGATATTATTGCTGTGCTTTCAACTGGTGCTTATGGATATTCAATGAGCAGTAATTATAATAAAATACTTAGGGCTCCTGTAGTTTTAGTAAGTGAAGGCAAACATAGACTTATATGTAAAAGACAAACTTATAAAGATATGATTAGTAATGAAGTGTGTTTATAAATAATGCGGTATAAAAATTCTCCTGCGTGCCTTGCAACATGAGCTCGAAACGTGAAATTCCATTTAGAAATTCTAAACTTTTGCAAATATAAAATTCTCTGGCGCTCACATTCGCCGTCCTGGCTCAGGTTCGCTAGCTTCCACGTCCTGTGGAAGCTCACGAGAATTTTATATTGGCAAAAGAAGAATTTCTAAATGGAATTTCAATGTTTTTTAGCTTCTTGTTGCAAGTCACTTTGGAGAAATTTCATACTTATCTATTCTAAGTAGTACGCTAGGTATTCCTTAGGGGGGGCACAATAAATATTAATTGTTATAAGAACATTAACCACATATACTCTAACTGTCCTCCAACTAACTATGATATTACTCACAATCATGCCTGGAATATTCTTCTATAGATGATACGTAAAAGATTCTACCATTGTGGCGCAGTTAAAGAATATTCTTCATTAAACTTTTAATTTATATTCACAGATATATCCAAAATTATATGTTACTACGAATTATTTCATCAATCTCATTACAACTTATTGATTTGAAAAAAAACTTAAGTTCTCTACGCTCTTTAAATATATTCTCTATTTCAAATGCAATTATATTATCTTGTTTATAATTATGGCTTATAATACCATCCCATGAATGAAATATTCCAGAATACATTACTCCATTTTCATAAAGTCCATTAGTGAAATACAACGGTACGATAGTAAATACACAATTTCCAGCCATAACAGAAAAAAAACATATGCTTAATATAGATGGAGAGCAAAATACTAGTATTATTGAAAATACAAGAAATATCAGCCATAGTATAAGTATTTTAGATTGCCTTTTGTAATCAGGTGGGTATAATTTAGTAATCATTTTGAATGCTTTCTTTTTATTAAGTAAGAAACTTATAATTATAAATATTATTAATAAAATCATAAGGATTATCGCAAAAATCATTATCCACTCAATACCTTTTATTCCATTATAAAATCTATCAGGTCGCCAACCACTTTTAAAAGCATAAAACCCTAGAAATATACTAATTATAATTGGTATGGATGTAATTATTAAAATAAGAGATTTTCTATTTTTCATTTTTAAGTTCCCCCCTTAATCATTATTAGTCAAGGTATACCTTGCATAAAAATACCAATCCGAAACAACTGTTAAGAGTATTATACCATTATATACTATTTTTACAAACCCAACTTCTTTTGAATAAAAAATAAGAGCTTTATCATTATTATATAGTCCACTTAGAGGGTGGTATTGTAAAAGCCTTATATAATAAGGCACTTTGATTTATTTAACGTTAAATATATCTAAATTTAGACTTTGTCTCGTTGGGAAAAATAATAAATTCAAACATAAAAATACCGTAAATTCAGTTATGAATATTACGATATTTTATGGATTATTCGGTTTTAGTAGTTGTAACGCTTTACAAGAATATTTTGAATTAACATTTAATCTTCTAATTCGCTATACCTAAAACTTTTTACACACCATAAAAATAGAGAAATTAATAACCCAAATATACCACCCATTCTCAAAAAATCAAACAACATTTGTTGGTTAAATTCGTACATTCCAAATTTGACCAAAATAGGGAATACGACCAGTATAGCTAGAGTAACCATTATAATAGTTGTAGTTTTAATAGTATATCTCAACATTCCTTTTTCTCTTATTTTTTCCCAAGATTTAATGAAACTTTCATCATCTTCATAAAATATCCTTGATACTTTGTTTGGCTTTATGTTATATTTTTTAATTAAAAATTGGAGAATAAGATAAATAAGACCTATAACAGGCCCTATAACAAAATAAGAATTCCCCCATGTTACCATAACAATATATTTAGGAGTTCTTAGCGAAGAGAATGCATTTGTAGTAATATATACTTTTTTACTTTTACTGTACCCCTAAATAATCTCTATCGAGGGTCATTACGATATTGTAATTAGGACGACACTTGTTAAGTTCTTTGCTAATTTCTTCTGCTAATTTAATTTCATCACTTGCGGTAAAGCTTGAATTAAAATCAATTACAACATCAAAAACTAAATTTTTATAGTTGCCATCGCCTACAATTCTAAAATCATAGATCGGAAGAG
>JBLHPD010000207.1:0-8483 GCA_047624165.1 Clostridium sp.
TGGATTCTAAGACCTCAGAACTTATATACAATTTATTTAGAAAAATAAACAAAGAACTTGGAACTACTTTTATAATAATAACTCACGACGAGCGAATAGCAAAGAAAACAGATAGAATAATCGAAATAAAAGATGGCATTATTAACAAAATATAATTTTTTGGTTTATATGCTATTTTTTTTATAAAGAGGAGGCAAATTATGAAACAATTAGAAAAGAATTGTAAAGTTGCACTTATACAGGCTGCACCTGTTCTGTTTAATAAGGATGCAACCATTGATAAAGTTGTTCGCGAAATTCTTGAAGCTGGAAAGCAAGGTGCCAATCTAATTGTTTTTCCTGAAGCTTTTATTCCCTGCTATCCATATGGAATGACCTTTGGCTTTACCGTAGGCGGTCGCAGCGAAGAAGGTAGAAAAGACTGGAAAGTTTATTACGATAATTCTGTCATTGTACCAAGTGATGATACAGACCGCATCGCCAAAGCAGCCGGAGCGGTACATGCTTATGTCAGTATTGGTATCACAGAAAGAGATATCAATAATTGTACCCTTTATTGTACTAATCTGTTTTTCTCACCGGAGGGAAAGCTTGTCGGCAAGCATCGTAAATTAAAACCAACTGGTGCAGAGCGCTTCATCTGGGGTGACGGTAATGAAGGTGCCTTTCCAATCATCGATACTCCCTGGGGAAATATGGGCAGTTTGATCTGCTGGGAAAATTATATGCCGCTAGCACGTGTAGCTCTTTATATGAAAGGAGTTACACTTTATCTTGCGCCTAACACAAATAACAATGAAGAATGGCAAACAACAATACGCCACATAGCAATAGAAGGACGCTGTTATGTAATTAATGTCAATCAATATGTAACAAAAGATATGTATCCTGATATCTTCCATTGCCCTGATGAAATAGCAAAATTGCCAGATCGCGTTCTTACTGGCGGTAGCTGCATTGTCGATCCATTTGGACATTATGTCAAAGAACCTGTATGGGACACGGAAGAAATTATTTATGTGGATATAGATATGGAGCAGGTTCCGCTTAGCCGCATGGAATTTGATGCAACAGGACATTATTCACGCCCAGATGTTCTAGAACTTATTATTCATGAATAAAATCTAAATAAATCTCACTATTCTAAGTTGAATAGTGAGATTTATACTTTTACCGTTCATTCATCTGCGATATAATACATTTAGATATCTGCTACATTTTCAAAATAAGCATTTGGATGATCACATGCTGGGCAAACTTCTGGTATGCAACTATCCTCAAATATAACTCTACAATGACTGCACTTCCATAAAACTGTTTCATTTTTTATAAACACAGTCTCAGATATTTTCTCAACTTCATAAATTTTCCTATATTCAAATGGGATATCAGAAAAATCGTCATCCTCTGCGACGCTTGGGAAATAAGTTGACCACTGTTCATTCTCATCATTATCTAGTACTAATAGATTTTCACTAACAGTAACTTCTTTTTCATTTAGTTCTAAAATATTAAAAAATTTCTCGATTTGAATGAAACCTTCCTTTTTAGCAACTGAAGCATAATAGGCATACCTGTTTTTTACTAAAGATTCTTCTGCAAAGGATTTTAAAAGATCTTCGCCAGTTTCAATTGTTTTTAAATTTTCCAACTTTAATCCCCCCCTTATTTGAGTTTGTGTTAAATTGACTCTTGTAATATTTCTGAATTTTCTAAATGTTCTTACTATAATATCATGTATGCTATTAGATTTCAATATGTTACAATAATTAATTTTGTAATCAATATCAAGTTGATAGTGAAATTTCAATTTTGTTCAATAATGTATCAATTGTATTAATATAAAATATACCAATATTGTGTAATAATATATGTATGTAAACGATTTTTCTACTACATTAATTAAAAATGGAGGGATTAATATGTTAAAGACAGTTAGAGAAAGCGATAGGGAGTTATATGAAATATTAAATGATGAGTATTGTCGTCAAAATACAGGTATTGAAATGATAGCTTCAGAAAGTTTCGTACCAGTTGAGATTTTAGAACTTCAAGGAAGTATATTAACAAATAAAACCATGGAGGGATTTGTAGGAAATAGGTTTCACTCAGGTCATAAATTTGTTGATAAAATGGAGACTCTTGGTATAGAAAGGGCGAAGGCTTTGTTTAAAGCAGAATATGCGAATATACAGCCACATTCTGGATCAAGTGCTAACCAAAGTGTTTATCTATCAATACTTAAACCTGGAGATACTGCAATGGGTATGAGACTCGATCAGGGAGGACACCTAACACACGGCAGTAAAGTAAGTTTTTCAGGTAAATTCTATAATTTCATTTCATATGGGTTAAACAAAGAAACTGAGATTATAGATTATGAAGAGATGGAAAGACTGGCATATGAGCATAAACCAAAGTTAATTGTAGCAGGAGCAAGTGCTTATCCAAGAATTATAGATTATGAAAGAATAGGAAAGATAGCTAAATCAGTTAATGCATATTTTATGGTTGATATGGCACATATTGCAGGATTAGTTGCTGCTGAAATAATTCCAAGTCCTGTTCCTTATGCAGATTTTGTAACATCAACTTCAACTAAAACTTTAGCAGGGGCAAGGGGTGGATTTATACTATGCAAAGCTGAATATGCAAAGCAACTTAATAAAGCTACATTCCCAGGTGCACAGGGTAGTGCGCATTTGCATATAATGGCAGCTAAAACATTTACTTTTAAAAGAGCAATGACTGAAGAATTTAGGGAACTTATGAAACAAGTAGTAAAAAATGCGCAAAAACTTGGGGAAGTGTTACAAGAAAAAGGATTTAGACTTGTAACTGGTGGAACAGATAATCATTTGTTATTAGTAGATCTTCGTCCAAAACATCTAACAGGTCTGCAGTTAGATCAAGCACTCGATAATGTAGGTATTACAGTTAATAAAAATATGATTCCATTTGATCCTGAAAAGCCTATGGTTACAAGTGGTGTAAGAATAGGTGCTACTGCAATGACAATAAAAGGAATGAAGGAAAAAGAAATGGAGATCATTGGAGAACTTATTAATGATGTAGCAGAAAATATAACGGACAGCAAAGCTTTAGATTTAATTAAAGAAAGAGTTGCCGAATTAGGAGCGCAATTCCCTCTTCAGTATCCTAAAAATTTTTAGATAGATAAGCCAGAGTTTCGTTTGCAATGACTCAGGATAATATTAAAACATTTTTATAATGTTATGTGGAGGTAGGGAATATGAATTTTGAAGCTATATCAAAGGATCCTATGATAATCGAAAAGGAGTTTCCTCCAATGACAGAAGTCTTTACTATTAATGTAGAGGGGGATGATATGATTGCAATGATGTATGTTGCTCAAGGAAAAGGACCTAATCCTACAATTATTTTATATCATGGATTTCCAGGATATCAGAATAATATTGATCTTGCTCAGGTGTTAAGAAGAGCAGGATATAATGTAATGCTATTTCATTATAGGGGTTGTTTTGGAAGTCAAGGTACATACTCAGTAAGTCATGACCTGGAAGATGCTGAGGCTGTAATTGATTATGTGAAATCTGATAAATGTAAAAAATCATGCAAAGTAGATCCGAAAAACTTAATTTTAATGGGATATAGTATGGGAGGGCATGCCGCTTTAATTACTCTGGCAAATCATCCTGAAATTAAATCCATGGCATTTTTAGTAGGATATAATATTGGAAGATATGCAAAGAGTCTATATGGAAATGACAAACTTATTAAAGAGGCAGTTGAATTTTGGGCAGATTCAACTGCACCACTTAGAGGAATTACATCAGAACAGTTTATAAAGGAAATTATAGAAAATCGTGAAAAATGGGATTTGGTAGACTATGCTGAAAAATTAAAGGGACATTCTTTATTGTTTATTGTTTATTGGAGGGACAGGTGATACAGTGGCGCATATTACGAGCCATTACCAGCCAATTGTGGATGTACTCAAGAAGAATAATCAAAATGACTTAACCGATGTGATTTTAGATACTGATCACGAATGTTCCTGTAAGAGAATTGCATTAGCGGAACATGTGTTAGAGTGGCTTTCAAAACAATAATGTATATTATATTCCATATAAAAACACTCTTCCTTACAATATTAGATGATTAAATTATCACAATATTGTAAGGAAAGAGTGCTTTTTATTCTGTTTACACAAAATCATTCACAGGCTCGTTTTTTATTCGGAGATATCTTTATTATTTAGTTGCACAGTTGTTTCTTTTTCCTTTGCTGCCTTAGCTCGTCTATCATTAATTACATACCATAAATCTGCGTTTTTAATTCCTAATTTTTTAGGCTCAAATGTAAATGTATGCATATTCCTTCCCATTTTTAATTGAGCTTCGTAGTCTTTTAAAACTTTAATACCAATGTTTCCAAGTATTATTATGGCAATAACATTAAGCCATGCCATGATACCAACTGCAATATCACCAAGTGCCCAAGCAACTGCTGCTGTTTTAACAGAGCCATAAAAAGTGGAAACAAGGATTCCAACTCGGAGTAAATTAATCATGACCTTGCTATTTTTAGAATTTCTAAACAAATAAGTAACATTTGTTTCTGATATATAGTAGAATGCCATCAGTGATGTAAATGCAAAGAAGAACAATGCAATGGCCACAAAAGCTGATCCAAATCCTCCCATTACAGTTGAAACTGCACCTTGGGTATAGCCAGGTCCCATTTCAATGGTTGGTATATGTGATACTATGAATCCACCTGCTGGTTTTAGAACATTGTATTGATTTGTTATTAGAATCATGAATCCGGTTGCAGAACATACCAATAATGTATCGACATAAACTGAAAAAGCTTGAACTAAACCTTGTATAGCTGGATGGGATACTTCGGCAGCCGCAGCTGATTGTGGTCCTGAACCCATTCCTGCTTCATTTGAATAAATTCCTCTTTTAACCCCCCATTGAACTGCGAGTCCTAATATGCCTGCAAATGCTTGATCAGCACCAAAGGCATTTCTAATTATTAATGAAAACATTTTAGGTATTTCAGCGAAATTTACAGCAATTACTATTAATGCTACTAACATATAAGACAATGCCATAAAAGGAACTACAATTTCAGCAATTTTTCCAATCCTTTTTGTACCACCGAATATAACTAAAGCAAGTAGTATTACCACTACTATTCCTGTTACAGCAGGAGCAACACCAAAGGAATTATTAACAGCAGCTGCAATACTGTTTGATTGAACGCCGCCAGCAAATAAGCCCAAACCAATTATACTTGCAACCGCAAACATAATTGCGTACCATTTTTGGCCCATAGCTTTTTCAATGTAGTAAGCTGGACCTCCACGATATTCTCCATTAATTTCTTCTTTATAAACTTGAGCAAGAGAACATTCAATGAATGAAGTACCTGCACCAAGAAATGCAATAGCCCACATCCAGAAAAGGGCACCAGGACCACCCATGGCTATAGCAGTAGCAACACCTGCTATATTTCCTGTCCCAACACGGCCAGCAACTGACAGTGCAAAAGCTTGAAATGAAGATACTCCTTGGCTTGATTCTGTACCATGAAATAAGTACTTAACCATGTTTTTAATATGCCGTAATTGAAGAAATCGTGTTCTAATTGAAAAATAAATACCTGCACCAAGACATAAATAAATAAGTAATGGACTCCAAATAATACCACTTAAAGCATTGATAAAATTCTCCAAAAAATTTCCCCTCCTAAATTTTAGTGATTATTTACATAAAAATAATTTTATGTACTATAAGCATTTCTGAACCTTTTTAGTATATATTGAGAAATCCTTTAAAAATTTATTTAATCGTTTACATACATAATAGTTCATAATTGAAATAAATAATATTAACATAATTGACTTATTATTGAACAAAATATAAAATTTGGTTATGTTATTGACATTACTCTAGAGGTTTTCTTAAGTTTATGTAGAATTTATGTTTATAGAGGTTTTAGAGATAGTTTAGCTAAGATTAGTGGAGGGAGATGTGTATTGTGGGAAAAAATATACAATCTTTTGATTGGGGATATATAGAGTGGGTTTATGAGCCAGAGTCTAAAAACTCTTTGAATAATATGAGTATAGGAATTGCAACTATTTTGCCGAATAAACGTCAAAATAGACATATACATTATGGTGATGAGCAAGTAATCTATATATTATCAGGAGAAGGTAATCAGCTTATTGGAGATAGAGTATTTGCTACAAAGGCAGGACAAATTTATCATATGGAGGCAGGTATTATTCATGAGACAATCAATCAAGGTAATGAAGCACTAAAACATATAGTAATTTCGATTCCTGTACAGTGCAAACAAAATATGTTAGTACAAAAAAAGGAATTAGACGAATTTAATAGTAGTGAAATGTCTAATGATAAAATAATAATAAATGATGAAATAAAACATATATATGAAGCAATCATTAATCCTTTGAAAATGCCAGTAACTATATTGAATATGGATGGGGACGTAGTTATTAGAGGTAGGAACTACCCTGAGTTTTGTAAATCAAATTGTTTAATTCATAAAAATATTACAAATTGTCGTGTTTATAATATGAAAGGGGAATATGGGCCACCCCAATATACGATTTTATCTTCAGTTGTATGTCCTTATGGGCTAACAGTATTTACTGCTTTTATAATGTTTAATAATAAACCTATTGGAATAATAAAAGGAGGTCACATTAGATTATCTGCATCAAATTTAGATGGTTATGGTAATCTAAGTGAGGAAACTTTTAACAAATCAAATGGACTAATTCAAGAAGTTTCAAAGGGAACATTAAATGCAGTATTACAACATCTAAAAAAACTTAGTAAAACTATAGAAAACTATTATGTTTTTAAAAATGTAGAGATTCAGTTAAATAAAAAAGAAGCAATTATTCAAGATATCGTAAAAAATGAAATCTCCCTTGAAGAGTCTTTAAAATTATCTCAGAAAAAGGCGTTAAATATAAAGATTAGTAATCATTTTTTGTTTAATATATTAAACAGCATTGCAGGTCTTGCTATAAAAGAAAATGCAGTTAAAACTTATCAATCGATTATAGATATTTCAAAGATATTAAGATATACAACTGAAAATCAAAATCATTTTGTCCAATTGAAAAGCGAAATACAATATTTGCAAAGTTATATTAATTTGCAAAAGTTAAGATATGGAAATAAATTAGAAATTAATATCGATGTTTCAAATGATATAAATGATAAAAATGTCCCATTTAATTTTTTGCAACCAATTGTAGAGAACTGCTTTATTCATGGATTTAAAGATATGAAGAAAGATATGGAAATAACAATTACAGGAAGAGTGGATAAAGGCAATTTAGAAATTGTGATAAATGATAATGGTGTAGGCTTGGACGTAGAAGAATTGAATGAACTTAAATATAAAATTATTGAATACGAAAAATATGAATTAAGGGGACTTATGATGATTTACTACAAGTTGGAATTACTTTATGGAAAGAATTTTAATTTTACTATAGAAAGTTCAAAGGGTAAAGGGACTAGTGTAAAGATGAGGTTACCTGAATATATTGCTTAAAAGATCTTTGATTTATGGGGGGATATAAAAATGAGACAGGCCATTATTGCTGATGATGAAGAATTATCCATTGATTTGGTAAAACACTTAATTAAACGCTTTAATTTACCTATAGATGTTATAGGGCAGGCCTCAGCAGGGGATGATGCCTTGGAAATGATAAATAGGTTAAAACCAGATATTGTTTTTATAGATGTTAGGATGCCGGTTTTAAGTGGTTTAGATGTTATAGAAAAAGTTAAATTATTGCAAAAGAGTTCAATTGATTTCATTGTTATTACTGCGCACAGCTACTTTGAATATGCTCAGACATCCTTAAGAATAGGAGCAAAGGATATATTACTTAAACCAATAGATCCTAAACAATTTTTGGAGACAATGGAAAAAGTTTTGGGTTATAGATATTCAAATAACAAGATGTTTGATGAAATTCTAGAGTATATAAATCATAATTACCAAGAGGTAGTCGAACTGAAGGGATGTGCAGAGAGATATCATACAAGTCCAAGTTATATTGCGAGAATGTTTAAAAAATATTGTGAAGTAAGTTTCATTACTTACGTAAATAATTTGAGAATTAATAAAGCACTAGAATTACTCAGAAACACAGATATTCCAATTAAGGAAATATCTTATAAAGTAGGATATAACAATCTTAACTATTTTTATAAAGTATTTAAGAAAAATATAGGGGTTACACCAAATATATTTAGAAATTTTGCGTTTATTTCGGATAAGCAAAAAAAAGATAGAACTCATAGTAAAATAGGTTCTTTCTGAACTTTGGGTGTTTCATAATATAAAAATGAGCAGGCAGTTTAATAAGCTACCAGCTCATTTTTATATTAAAGCAGATAAACTAAATTCTTTATTTTTGGGAAGAAATGCA
>JBLHPD010000208.1:0-8473 GCA_047624165.1 Clostridium sp.
TGGTAAAATAATAAATATATATAACTTAGAAAGGGTGATCAAGTATTATGGGAATACTAGATAAATATGATGAATCAATAAAATTAACATATAATTATGTGCATAAGATGTTAGTTCATCTAAAGAATATCATAGATAATTTTAATAATATAAAAAACCCAGATGATATAACTATGGAAGTATATAGAGATTCAATTATTAAAAAGTATGAAATGCTAGAAGACTTAACTTGGAAGTTACTTTCCAAGATATTTAAATCATCTGGTTTAGAGATAAATAATCCAAGAGGGTGTTATAAGCAAGCGTTCAAGGAAGGATTAATTAATGATATAGAAATTTGGAACGATATTTTATTATCAAGAAATTCTACATTTCACATTTATGATGAGCAAGATTATGAGAAAATTAAGAATAAGATAATAAGTTATTATACGAGTGCCATAGAAGATCTATTAAGTAACCTTTCAAAAGTGGTAATGTGATATGTATGGAATAGATAAAAAAGTATATAAAAACTTGATTAATTATTTCCAGAATAATAACAATATAGAGAAAGTAATAATATTTGGGTCAAGAGCAAAAGGAAGTGAAAATATAAATTCAGATATAGATTTATGTGTAGGTTATATAGGTAAAAGCAAAGGAACTATTGTAGAGGAAATTAATAATGTAATAGGAATATATTCCTGTGATATTGTTTTTCTAAATTCATTAAATGAGAATATAGAAAAACAAATTGTTAGAGATGGAATTGAAATTTATTCTAAAGTTAGTTAATAAGTCAATGAGAGTTTGGAAAAAATCATTTCCCGGTCAATAGTGTGCATTGTTTACTTATGAGAAATCTCCTTTTCTCGAATATTGGATATCTTAACCTATGTCTAAGAAAGTATATGTATATAATTTAGAAAATGTTAGATATAAATTAGAAAGAGAATATAAGTTTTTAGAAGAAGACATAAAATAAAACAACGTATAATTGGAAAATATGAGGAGAGTGTATTTAGCTTTTTAGAAAAAAATAATCTTAAATGTGAGATTGCGATGTTTAACTGTTCAATTTAATTAGAATCTTGTAAAATCTAACGAAATTTAATTTAACAGTTAACTTTAGTATCGAGTAACATACTGAAACTATTGACTTCTATGGAGTTAAGCCTTAATTAATAATGTTGTTAAATTTAATTAAATTTAACAACATTATTAATACTTGATCATCACTCGGTTAAGAGTAGCATCAGACCTTACCGCAGTTGATAATGATTCTTCAACTTGTTTAATCATATACATTATCTTGAAATCAATGTTATAGTTAGAATGTAGTTATACTATAGTTTAATATGAACTTAAATTATTTAGCTAATACGAAAGGATCAATAAGATGAATAAAGAATGTTTAAGATGTAAAACGAAAATGGAAGAAGCATATCAGGCAAATTCCCATTCTTTTATTATACAAAGGAAAGAACCAGGTTTAAAAGGTGTATTTGCGAAAACTTCGGAAGTCAATGTTTTGGTTTGTCCAAACTGTGGGTATGTAGAACTAACTGCAAGTAAGCCAGAAATTTTTCAATAAACCAATAGGCATGATGTTTATTAAAAATACTCTTTAATGCTTGTGATTTTGTTAAGGTTAGATCTGTTTGCATCTCAAAACGGAAACCGTTAGAGAAATGCTATGCAGGGCTTTGTCTAGTCATAAACATTTTCAAGAACTATGCCTTTTTCAAAGCCGCCTCTGGATTCTTTTTTTTCATTTCTTTTGTTAATTAAATCTTCCTCGGAATATCCAAGAACACTCGCAAGACCAAATAAAACTTCCATAACGTCGGCAAGTTCTTCTAGGTTTTTGGCTTCTAAATATTCAGAAACTTCCTCATTTAATTTAGTTTCAAGTAATGGGAGTAGGTCTTCTTTTTCAGCGTAGTGTGCATCAAACTTTTTACCTGTAGCTTTGATGATTTCAGGTATTTTATCGCGAATTAGTTTGTCGTAGATTTTCATAGGTGCCTCCTTGTGGTGATAGTATGGGGTTATTAAAACATAGTTACTTTATAATTATGTTTTTGGGCAGGTGTTTGACACCCCTCACCTCCACCATAAGAAAACAACAAGTTTGATACAATGGAAAACCCTTGAATTTAGGGGTTTTCGTTGTTTTTTGGATTAAATTGAAGTGGTTAAAAAAGAGTTTTGAAGCTAAGGATACGGAAATATAATAAAAAAATGCACACCACCTTGATAACTGTAAATCTTCTCCTTGCTATTGAATCCGCAAAACTAAGTCATTCATTATGGGTGTTTCTATGAGCTTTTTAATTTCATCTAAATTTTGTGACTTTCCAATTGCCCACATTAGTTTAGCAGTAATTGCTTCTATATTCATATCTTGTGCATAAATTATTTTGGTTTTAGCAAGTTTTTTACCTACTTCATAAATATCTAAATCTATACCTTCCTCTTGGCATTGTGTAGTTACAATAACCGCTATCCCATTTTCAGTAAGTTCTTTGATTTTGGAAATTATATCATAGTCTTTAAAAGGTATACCTCCAATTCCAAAACTTTCAATAATAACACCTTTATATTCTTTTTTTATAAAATCAAATATTTTTGGATTTATTCCAGGAAAAAGTTTTAATATAATAATGCTTGTACACAAGGAAAAATCAAATTGTGGTTCTTTATTTGTACTTGGTTGTAAAAATTTTAGAATATCCTCATTGTAAGTAACTACTCCATGTTTTACATATGCAATATAAGGAAAATTTACACTGCTAAATGCATCTAAACTTTTTGTTTTAACTTTTTTTGAACGTGTTCCGGAAATTATTTTTCCATCAAATGCAACAAATACTCCTGCGACATCTTCTATTGCAAATATTACAGCATCAGATAAATTTTGTTTTGCATCGGTACCTATTGATTCTATAGAATGCTGAGCACCTGTTAAAACTATAGGTTTCCCAAGGTTTTGAAGTATATATGATAAAGCACAGGAAGTATACGCCATTGTATCAGTTCCATGAGTAACAACAAATCCATCATAATCGTTATAATTTTTATAAATAGTTTCAGCTATATGAATCCAATGGTCAGGATTAATATTCGTACTATCAATATTCATAATAAGCTGACCGGAAATATCACATAATTTTCTTACTTCAGGTACGTAATTTAATAACTCTTCAATATTATAATGCGGCGATAAACCATTTTTTGAGGTAGAACATGCTATTGTTCCACCAGTTCCAATTAACAAAATTCTTTTCATCACAACCACTCCTATGTTAATAATAGTTTATTAATTTTTTTATTTTTGATTATATTGGCACCGTTTTCGATTTTTCCATTTTTTAACTTAAGTTTATCATAATTAATCATTAATCGAAAGTAAAAAAGAAAGGAAATGCCCGCAAAAAGATTATTTTATAAAGTATTAATACTAATTTACCTACTAAATTTATCTTATTTAATTAATGAAGTAATGTTTTTAAAGTAAACTACATCATTATATGTCCATGCCACGATTTTACCATCAGTACAAAACGATATTGTAAAATATTGAAGTATTTAGAGTTTTATCAGTAAATGATAGGGCTCTATTTTTTTGTTCGAAATATAGTAGTTAAAGTGTAAGTATAGTTAGGGATAGTTAGGGATAGTTAGAATCTAGTTAAATTTAACAAGAATCTAATTCAGCGCTTAATAATATTTAACTAGGGATACACTTAAACCATTGATTTTAGGGAACTAAGTCCTAGTTAAGAATGCGTTAAATTTTTTAAATTTAAAGAGTTTGATCTTACTTCTATAGATTAATATGGGTTAATTAAATTTGAAAAATATTACATGAAAGGGTAATTTTTAATGGAAGTTGTAATATTAAAATCCATGAGCAATAAAAAATTTATAAGTAAAAAGAATGAAAATTATTATAATCTATTATGGAGTACAAAGCGTCTTTGGATTTCTGTGATTCTAGTCTAGTATATAATATTAGTTTTAAAAATGGCTTATCAGTAGAGGGAAGGCTTTAAAGGATGGGAAAATTAGTGATGTATATTTTCGAAAAAATCATGACGGAGAATATGTTATCAAAATTGATAATAGCTACATAGATAACATTTATTCAGTAAAATCTGAAGTAGTATATCACAAAAATGGATATACAATTAAATGTAAAAATATTAATGTGCAAAAGAATAATTATTTTATTTGTAATTTACAATCAAATAATATAAAATGCTACGAATTACACAATAACAGTGAGGAAAATTTTGCAGAAAGAATGCGTGATAAATGGGTAAATTCATTTTTAGAAGATGTTGATACTTATGATATTTATATTGACCAGTTCTTGTGGGAAATTATAAATGAATGTAAATATAAAGGATATTATAATATTATATTGAATTAGAGTAATTGGCTAGGAATTATTTTAAAATAATTATAGGGGGTATTAAAATATGAAAAAGAAAATTGTAATATCAGTTCTTGCTGTTTTAATGATAGTAGCTACAACATATTTCTCAGCTTTTGCAACAATGCCTAATGGTACTGTTGTAATTGGTACCAAATCGTATGACTTAGCTTATGCTAATGATATAGCAAATCTTACGGAAGTCACTAACTCAATAATCCAAGGTGGAGCAGTTTATGTTAAAGATTTTTCAGCAAATTGGATAGATAATATCACAGGACTAAAAGTAAATGCAAGTCTAATACCAGGTGAAGATGGAGATCAAGTAGCTACAGTAGAAGTTGTATCAGCTAGTGCAATTAACGCTACAAAGAACATTGGCGATGCTTATGCATTCCCAACAACAGTAACAGTAATTTTAGCTGACAAATCAACTAAAGATTTAGATGTAACCTGGGACAATGTAGCAAGTACAAAAGTAGCGGGAGCATTTACATTTACAGGTAGATTAGCAATGGTAGATGGAGTAGTTAATACTAGTAATGTAACTGTATCAGCAACATTAACTATTGAAAGGGCTATTAGTGATAATACAGATATAACAAGTAAGTTTACTGATGAAAGATTTAGAGATGCGGTGTATACTCTGATAGGAAAAACTAGTCCAGAACCAATACTTTATTCGGATGTGAAAAACTTAAAAGAATTAAATGTAGATAGTTATCGTATAAGTAGCCTGAGTGGTATTGAGTATTTTACAAAATTATCTTATTTAGATTGTCAGTGTAATGAACTAATAAACTTAGATGTAAGTAAGAATATAAATTTAATTACGTTAGATTGTCGTAGCAATCAACTAAAAACCTTAGATTTAGGTAAGAATACAGTATTAGATGAGTTGTATTGCTTCTATAATAATCTAACAACATTAGATGTAAGTAAGAATACATCATTAACTGATTTAGAGTGCTATAGGAATCAACTAACAACCCTAGATGTAAGTAAAAACATAGGATTAATTACGTTATGGTGTTATAGTAATCAACTAACAACATTAGATGTAAGTAAGAATACAGTATTAGATGATTTAACTTGTAATAGTAATCAATTAACAACTTTAGATGTAAGTAAGAATACAGCATTAACTGAGTTATGGTGTGATGGTAATCAACTAACAACATTAGATGTAAGTAAGAATATAAATTTAACTACGTTAGAGTGTAATAGTAATCAATTAACAACTTTAGATGTAAGTAAGAATACAGCATTAGATTATTTTCATTGTAGGGATAATCAACTAACAACTCTATATTCAACTAAAGATACATGGCAGTTTACAAATTATCATCCTCAGTACACTGATTCAAGTCAAACAACTACATATAATTTAGTTATTACAATTAAAAATTAAAATTACGACACTAGAAATAGTGTCTTTTTTAATGGGAAACTTGTGAATAATAAGGTGTTTAATGAATTATTCAGGTTTAATTATGGCAAATGTGGGTCATCTGATTTTATATAATATTTAACTACATAACTTTCTTTACTAAGATCGTCCTCAATCATTCCATCCACATATTTCTAGTATGTATCAACTGAATCTATTTCTCATACTAAAACACCATTTTTAATTGAAATTAAGGCACCGTCATTTTTAACATTATTCTTTTATCTAGAACTGTAAATACAGGTGAAAAACAAGTATTTTTAAGAGGCTTACTTTTAAATTTTTAGAGATTAATAATTCAATTATATTAATTTGCAGAAAATGGAAAGTTTTATAATGCAAATCATTATAACCTTGATGCTAGTTTATAGCATGGTTATGATATAATAGACCTAAGTCATTACCATAAGATATAAGAAAGTATGGTTATAGGCATACTAAAAGTAGAGGTGAATATTATATGGAAGATAGACAATACTTTTTAATTTGGTGTATAGAAGCAGTAAAAAGAATTAAGGGTATAAGTGGAAGTATCTTATATAATAAGTTAAAAGAGTGTGATTAGCAAACATAAACTTCCAGTTTTTGTTAGGACCTCCGAGGTCATAGTAAAAACTGGAAGTTTTTACTTTCTATTTCAGCTGTGGGAAATCATAAAACTCACACAATAATACCTTATAGTTTTGCTTGTGAACTTGGGAAATATTATATTATTGGGTATCTAGAAAGAAAAGACTGCTTGCTACATTTTCGAATAGATAGAATATCTAATGTAATTATTCTAGATGAGGATGGAAAGAGGGATAATAAATTTAATGTGTATGATTACCTTAAAAGGACCTGGTACATGTATGGGGGAGATGAAACAAGAGTAAAGGTTAAATTTAATAAACGCTGCTACAAGGTAGTAACTGAAAAAAGTTTGCTTGAAGGAAATCTAATAGAAGAAAATGAAAACTATTTTATTTATGAATTTGTTTGTAATGGTACCTATGGCATAAAGCTTTGGATTATGGGCTTTGGTGCAGATGCAGAAGTTATAGAACCAGTAGTGCTTAGAGAAGAAATTATAGATAGTGTAAGGAATATGAATAAGGTTTATGATATAGAATAAATGTTGGAAATGAAACAGTTCTGTATCACACAATGGTAGCTCCGCATCTTTTGATGGGGAGTTTATTTTTGCCTATTGCATTTTAAAAAATTTCTTAAAAAAACTTATTGGAAGGGAAAATTATTGTGGCTGGCTGATTGTACAATTAAATTATAAATAGAAGTATTAATTATCTAATACATCTTAACAATAATATTCACATTTTAACTTGCTAATTTTAAAAATGTTTAATATAGGGGTGAAAGTTTATGAATTATAAAGAGGTAAGCAAAGAAATGCTTATGGAAATAATAGAGGAAAAAGATAAGCTTATACTAGAGCTTAAAAGAATGAAAGATGAATTGCAATATCAAGCATATATGGATTGTGTCACTGGAGTATTAAACAGAAGAGCGGGGTTGTGTATTTTAGATACAACTATTGAATATGCAGCAAGGCAAGGAACGAACTTTATAATATGCTTCGCTGATATTGATGATTTTAAAAAAATAAATGATACTTATGGCCATAGCGAGGGGGATAAGATTCTCGCAGAAGTTGGTAGTATTGTTAAAGAAAATATTAGAAAGACCGATACTGTATTTAGAATAGGTGGTGACGAATTCGTAATTATTTTTCCAAATGCAACATTAGAGGTGGCAAAGAGTATTTGTTCAAGAATAGGTATGAAGATTGAGGAACTTAAGGAAGAGGATAAGAGTAATTATAAAATAGGTTTAAGTTATGGATTTTCAGAATACAACTCTAATAATAGAATAGCTGCTAGTGAATTAATAAGACGGGCAGATGCGGGGATGTATGTTAGTAAGGGGATGAAAAAATAAGAGGTATGGTGTAGTTTTATAAGTATATGTGAAAAGTTATACAAAAATCAGTTAGTAAGTCAAAAGAATATATATTTAATTATACAGAATTAGACATAATACTCATAAACTTTATGGCAGTATTTATACGATTTAATAATTATACCCACTAGTTAGTTAGAATAATATTTTAAGGAGATGATGTACATATGGGTTTTTTCGGTACTGTATTTGGTGTAGCTAAAGCATTTGGAGATTTAGGTAAGGATTTAGGTAATTTAGCAAAAGAATCAAGTCAAGAATTGGGAGAAATTATGACAGAGGGCTTCACTGAGATGGTTATAAAGGATAATAAAAATTATAAGACTTCATTTGAAGTTGAAGAAAATGCAAACATAAACATAAATTGAGCTAACGCAAGATATAATAGCGCACAAAATGATTTAAAAGAATGTATATCTGATACAGAAGCTATTATGGCCAAGCTTGGTGAATTGAAGATAGAAATTCAAACTGAAACGATATACAATTGGCTTAAGTATGTTAGAAAGTACCAATTAATTAGTTATGAACCAAAAATATTTAAAAAGTATGAAGATTTCACAAGTTTAAAATATGACAATTTGAATAAAATTGAGAGTCAATCAATAGATATAAAAAGTACTCTTTTTAACAGGAAAGTT
>JBLHPD010000209.1:0-8358 GCA_047624165.1 Clostridium sp.
TAGAGGTGAATGATATGAAGAAAATACCAGTAGATGAGGCAGTTGGGTCCGTTTTATGTCATGATATTACTCAAATTATTCCAGGAGTAATAAAAGATATAGCATTTAAAAAAGGGCACATAATCAAGGAGGAAGATATACCATTATTGCTTTCCATAGGGAAAGATAATCTATTTGTATGGGACAAAAAAGAAGGGTTTCTTCATGAAAATGATGCGGCAGAACGCTTACGACTCCTTACTGCAGGAGATGGGCTTATATTTAGTGAAGTAAAAGAGGGAAAAATTAATTTTATAGCGGATTATGATGGACTTCTTGTAATTAATACAAAGTTACTATATCAGCTTAACTCTTTAGGCGAGATAATTTTAGTTACACTGCATAATAACTATCCTGTAAAAAAGGGACAAAAAGTTGCGGGAACAAGAGTTATTCCTCTAGTAATTGAAGAAGAGAAGATAAAAAAAGCAGAGTATTTAATAGGTGATGAGAAAATTGTAAGTATCTTACCATTTACACCTGTGAAGGTGGGAATTGTTACTACAGGCAATGAAGTATATCATGGTAGAATAAAGGATGCTTTTGGGCCAGTAATAAAAAGAAAAGTGGAGGAATATGGTTGCGAGGTTATTGGACAAGCTATACTTGCGGATGACCAGGATAACATAACAAAAGCAATTGAAGAATGGATAAAGCAGGGTGCGGAAATGGTGATTTGTACAGGAGGTATGTCCATAGATCCAGATGACGTTACACCGGCGGCAATTATAAAAACAGGAGCAGAGGTTATAACTTATGGTGCACCGGTGCTTCCAGGAGCAATGTTTTTACTGGCTTACAAGGGCGATATTCCAATAATTGGGCTTCCGGGATGCGTAATGTACTGCAGGACAACCATATTTGATTTGGTACTTCCAAGAATCCTTACAAAGGAGAAATTGAGTTTTGCTGATATTGCGGCCTATGGACACGGTGGACTTTGCAATGAATGTGATGATTGCAAATATCCTGATTGCGCCTTTGGGAAGGGCGTTTAGGGTGAATTAGTAAAAAATTGCTGTCTCAACATAGAAAGTGAATTCTAGAGTGAGAATGGAGGTGACAGTATTGAACTCGATATTAAAAGACATACAGGAAGCAGTAATTAAATATGCAAATATCATATCACAAATTCTTCACGTAGAAGTTGAAATAGTAGACGATAATTTAATTAGAATAGCAGGTACAGGCATTTATAAAGATAAATTAGATGTAGATATATCTGATACGGGATACGTTTATAAAAAAGTTATAAAATCTGGAAAATCACAGATTATATATGAACCAGGAAAAGATAAACTTTGTATACCTTGCCCTAAAAGGGATTTTTGTGATGAAGAATTTGAAATGAGTACACCTATTAAATTAAATGAAGATACTATAGGAGTTATTGGATTAATATGCATTAATAACAATCAAAAGGAACATCTAATGGCAAACTTCGATGTGTATATGGCTTTCCTGCAGCAGATTTCTGAATTTATAAGTAGTACAGCCTATGAAAAAAGAGAAACAATGAGAACACAGACCATGCTACAACTTCTCAATTTTGTTGTTGATAAAACTGGGCAAGGCTTAATCATATTAAACAAAAACAATTGTATTACTCAAATAAATGAGAATGGATTAAAAGAGCTAAATTTATTAGGAGATTTTATAAATCACAAAGTACAAATTAAGGTAAGTGGCGATAATATTCTTGATCTCCAGGAATACAAACTAATGATAGATAAAGAGGTTTTCTTTGTTATTGGAAGTATATACCCTATAAAATTTAATGAAGTACAATATGATAGGATGCTATTATTTCAAGATGCAAAAAAGTTTAAGGAGAAGTTATCAAATTTTACTGCTTTTAATAAAGGAATAAATAGTAAGGATATTTTAGGAAAGTCAAAACAAATTCAAAAATTAAAACAGCATGTTAAAAAGATTGCAACTTCTACATCTACAGTACTTATAACTGGAGAAAGTGGTACCGGAAAAGAAATGTTTGCAAGAGCTATACATGATGAAAGTAACAGAAAAGAGAAACCTTTTATTGCTATAAATTGTGGAGCTATTCCAGATATGCTTCTTGAGAGCGAATTTTTTGGATATGTAAAAGGTGCGTTTACAGGGGCAGATCCTATGGGTAAGATAGGCAAGTTTGAATTTGCTAACAAAGGTACCATACTGTTAGATGAGATAGGTGATATGCCTCTTTATCTCCAGGCTAAACTTTTAAGAGTCCTGCAAGAGAGAAGCATTACAAGAATAGGTTCAAATAAAACTATTGATATTGATGTTAGGGTAGTTGCAGCAACTAATAAAGATTTAGTAAAAGCAATAAAAGAAAATAAATTCAGAGAAGATTTATACTATAGATTAAATGTAATACCTCTTGAAATACCGCCTTTAAGAGAAAGAAAAGAAGATATAAAACTACTTATAGAAACTTTCATTGAGAAATATTGCAATTTATTTAATAAAAACTTTTTAGATGTAAAATTAGCAGAGGACACATGGCAAATATTTTATAACTATAAATGGCCTGGCAATGTACGGGAACTTGAGAATACTGTGGAATATATTATTAATATGGTGGGTACCGATGGTATAATAACAAAAGAAATTTTACCAAAAAGTATTTTGTATAATAAAATTGATGTTTTTAATGATGGAGATGATATATATACACTGAAATATCTTGAGAAAAGCGCAATAAAAAATGCTTTGGAAAAGTATGGAACAACAACTGAGGACAAAAAAGTTGTAGCAATGAAACTTGGGATAGGCATAGCAACCTTATATAGAAAAATTGAAGAATATGATTTATCAAAATGATAATTTATCATGGATTAATACTACCAATGACTGAAAACTCAAATATAGGGTTGAATTATCATAATGATAAAAATTATCGTAATGATAATTTATTTTGCGGATTTCTAAGAAATAAATTAGGGAGTCATTGATATGAGCTATTCTATGATAAAGCAAGTTTGGCATACTTATTGCTTAATATATTATTAACAATTAAAAAATTAAGTGAATTACATATATTTAGTATTAAGGTACATTCAAATAAATAATAAATATTTAATAAGAGGAGGATTTTAAATGCATCAATTAATAGATTTAACAATCAATGAGGAACAGCTTAAAAAAACCGTAGAGAGTGCTAAAGAAAGAAATGTTGCTATTCCAACATTTGCTCAGATGAAGGACCCTAGCAAGATACCAGCAGAAATTAAAGAAAAATTGAAGAAAACTGGGTTATGGGATATTGACCCTGTTAATTTGTTTAGAATTTCATGGAAAAACCAACCTGTAAAAGAGGGTGGATTATACAATGATTTACCAAACTATATTGAAATTCCATCAGAAATAACAGGTGTTAAAGCAAGGATTTTTGCTATGGTAGGAAAATATTTTCCTGTTGGATGTCATAAGGTTGGAGCAAGCTTTGCTTGCCTAGTTCCACGTTTAGTTACAGGGCAATTTGATCCTACATTCCATGAAGCAGTTTGGCCATCAACAGGTAATTACTGTCGTGGAGGAGCATACAATTCTGCATTGCTTGGATGTAAAGCGGTTGCTATATTACCGGAGAACATGAGTAAAGAGCGTTTTGATTGGCTAAAACAAGTAGCAGGAGAAGTTATTGCAACTCCTGGTTGTGAAAGTAATGTAAAAGAAATTTATGATAAAACATGGGAACTAAAAGAAACTAGAGATAACGTTGTAATATTTAACCAATTTGGAGAACTTGGCAATCATTTATGGCATTATGAAGTAACTGGTAATGCAATGAACGACATTATTAAAGCAGAAGCTGGGCCAAAGGGAAAAGTTGCTGGCGTATGCTTAACATCTGGTTCAGCAGGTACACTTGGAAGCGCAGACTTTATAAAAGATCAATACCCAAATGCTAAAATTGTGGTTGGTGAAGCACTTCAATGTCCAACTTTACTTAATAATGGTTTTGGTGATCATAGAATTGAAGGTATTGGTGATAAACATATTCCTTGGATTCATAATGTTCGCAATACAGATATGGTTGTTGCTATTGATGATAATGATGCTTTGGCAATGTTTAGGCTCTTTAATGAACCAACTGGGCAAGAATATTTAAAAGAACAAGGAATTTCAGAGGATTTAATTGCTAAACTTTCATATGTAGGGATATCCGGTGCTGCAAATATCCTAACATGTATTAAATTTGCTAAATACTATGAGTTAACAGAAAATGATATGGTAATGACTGTTCTTACAGATTCTGCAGAAATGTATGGATCACGACTAGAAGAAATGAAAACAGAAAGAGGCAGAGAATATACAGGAATTGATGCTGCTGTAGACCATAACAGAAGCGTTTTAGGTCTTAGAACAGATAGCATGGAAGAATTAACATACCAAGGTAAGAAACGAATTCATAACCTTAAGTACTACACTTGGATTGAACAACAAAAGTACGATATGGATGAGTTAAATGCACAATGGTATGACTATGATAATTATTGGGGAAAATTGCACCAAATGGCACCAGAACTCGATAAACTCATTGAACAATTCAATGATAGAACTGGACTTTTAAAGTAAAACTAATCCATGGAAATAACTGATTTTACAAAGCACTCTCATTCATAGTGGATGGGGGTGTTTTGTTTTTATTATTTATTAGGCAGATTATTAGGAGTTGTAAGATTTAGTAATTTTAAAAAAACAGTAAAAGTTAGATGACACTTAGCGAAAAAAATAAAATATAAGTGTTTTGAGAAAAATGCTTTTGATGAAATAAAAAAAATACTAAAGCCTCTCAGCGTTAGTATTTTTTAATGTAAAGGGCTATTTTATAATATGGGTATTATGCTCCCATAAACATCTTTATATCAGCATCTACACTCGTTATTCCTGCAATGCCAAAGTTATCAACCAATACTTTTACAACATTTGGTGATAGAAATGCTGGAAGAGTTGGTCCTAAATGAATATTTTTAACTCCTAAATGTAATAATGCAAGTAATACTATAACTGCCTTTTGCTCATACCATGCAATATTATAAGAAATAGGAAGTTCATTTATATCTTCTAATTCAAATACCTCTTTTAGCTTAAGCGCTATTACTACTAATGAGTATGAATCATTACATTGTCCTGCATCTAGTACCCTTGGGATTCCACCGATATCACCTAAATTTAATTTGTTATATTTATATTTTGCACAACCAGCTGTTAATATAACTGCATCCTTTGGTAGTTTCTGCACAAATTCTGTGTAGTAATCGCGACTCTTCATTCTACCATCACATCCTGCCATTACAAAGAATCTCTTTATTGCTCCGGATTTAACAGCATCTACAATTTTATCAGCAAGAGCTATCACTTGATTATGAGCAAAGCCTCCTACAATTTCACCCTTTTCAATTTCTTTAGGTGCCGCACATTTTTTAGCCTGTTTAATTATTGCAGAGAAATCTTTTGGTTTTCCATTTATTCCATCAGCTATATGCTTAACGCCTTCAAATCCTGTTACTCCAGTAGTGTATATTCTATTTTTATAAGAAGCTTTTGGAGTTACAATACAGTTTGTAGTCATAAGTATTGGTCCATTGAAGCTTTCAAATTCCTGGTTCTGTTTCCACCATGCATTTCCATAATTACCTACCAAGTGCTTGTACTTTTTAAATGCAGGATAATAGTTAGCAGGAAGCATTTCACTATGAGTATAAACATCTATTCCAGTGCCCTCAGTTTGTTTTAATAACTCTTCCATATCTTTTAAATCATGTCCACTAATTAATATAGCAGGATTATTTTTAACTCCTATATTAACTTTTGTTATTTCAGGATTCCCGTAACTAGATGTATTAGCCTTATCTAGTAAAGCCATTGCATCAACACCGTACTTGCCACATTCAAGTACTAGAGCTACAAGTTCATCCACACCTAGACTATCATCTAAAGTAGAAGCTAATCCCTTTTGAGTAAAGGCATGAAGTCCATCCTCGTTGTATCCAAGGTTATTCGCATGCTTAGCATATGCAGCCAGTCCCTTAAGTCCATAAGTCAATAATTCTCTTAAAGATCGTATATCTTCATTCTGAGTTGAAAGTACACCGACTTTTCCTGCTTTTTCATCAAATTCTTTTAAATCATTAGAAAACCAAACAGCTGCATCAGGTAAGTTTAATTCCTCTTCTGTTCTAAATCCAAACGTACTTAATATTTTCTTAACCCAACTAGCATTTTTGTCACTATCACTTAATTTAACACCAGCTTTAATAAGCTGATTTTTTACTTCTTCCCTTAAGCTTAAGCCCTTTCTTATTCTAGTAATAAATACGTTTCTATCAAAATTCGCATTCGTTATAGTTGCAAATAAACTTTCCATTATGAAATTATCTACTTCCTTGTTAACTATTCTATTCTCTCTAGCCTTAACACTATATATAGATATTCCTTTAGTTATATAAATTAGCAAGTCCTGAGCTTTTGCAAGGTTTTCAGTCTTACCACAAACACCCTTTACCGTACATCCTTTACAGTTAGCAGCTTCTTGACATTGATAACAAAACATAGACATATAAATCATCCTCCAATTTTTCTTTTGTAAGCACGCACTATTTGCGCTTGTATTATGAGATTAGTATACAGATTTATATTTATATTGTCGGTAACATATGTTACTTAGCAACTTATAGTTGGAGGAAAATTAAATCGTCACCTGTCGTTCTAAAATATTAATATTGTAGCTGAGGATGGTATAGGGATAATATCAAAATAAATAATGATTATTCGACATATGATTTTAACATATCTAATTTTTTTATTATTAGTATTTTATTACCCTTAAGGCTTATAATACCTAATTCTTCAAATATGCTGAGCTTCCTGCTTATAGTTTCCCTTGTTACTCCAACATAATTTGCCATTTCTTCTCTATTTACAGGCAAGTTAATCTGCAAGCCTTGACTGGTAGTAGTCCCATATTTTTCTCCAAACTCTAAAAGCATAAATGCAATTCTTATTTCTGCATCATTAGTAGCAAGATTTTGAGCGAGATTCTCAGTCTGAGTTAAGCGCCTTGTAATAACTTGTAGTAACTTTAAAGATATTTCTGGATTACCCATGATAATTTCATTCATATCTTGTTTGGATAATGTGCATATTTTAACATCTGATATAGCATAAGCATCAAAATTATATATTTCATCACTACTAAACAAGCTTAGTTCCCCGAAGAAATCTCCACTCGTATATATATGGACTATTTGTTCTTTACCTTCTTTTGTTAACTTAGATATCTTTATTTGTCCTTCATTAATAATAAATAATGTATCTGATTTTTCTCCTTGACTACACAGCATATCTCCTTTTTTATAGACTTTATGCCCTGTCATATCAATAATCTTTATAAGTTCATCGTCTGAGAGGAATGAAAATATCGGTACCTTTTTAGCACAAAGACTATGATTACAATTTCCGCAACTACACTCTTTCATATATATCACCTACCTTTGATAATCATAACATTAGTATAAAATTATTCGCCTTAATAAATTTTAGAAAGTATGTGATATTAGTCACATACTTTTTTTCTTTGTAATTTCTTCTCTAACTCTTCTAAAACACCGATATATTCATTTTGTAACTGATTTTTAGTTGCCTCTAATTCAATATTTTCACAACTTTCATTTACGTCGTCCATGTCCACTTGACTTAATGATCTTCTAGCAAAGGTATATATCAATTTATCTTCTTTATCTATATGTCTTGTTAACAGATCAGCATAGCATATAGAATTCGCGATTATATCCACTCGTGAATCTAAATCACCATTTTTAACTCTTAAAATAGCTTCCTCTAAAAGCTTGATGTGTTGCCTTCCCAAATCGTGTTCTATATACATCCCAGATAAAGGACCTTTCACCATATTACCTAATTGAGTTTCCATCTTCTTAAAAAGAACAACCTCTTCCTTATTGTGGTGATGTTTATCCGCATAATTCCTAACAAAAAGAATCATCTTTTCAAGAGACAAAAAATCCACAGTATTGCTATTTAATATTTCTACGCTTAATTTCCTAAATAATTTTAACCCTCGTAAAATATTTTTATGTTCATCTATCATTAACTCTATTGCATCCATAAGTGATCCTCCTAATTTTTTAATTCAATATTAATTTTAAATTATAATTATATAATTAGATTATCCCACAAAAAGCTTGTAATTACTTCCAAACGCAGAACTTATGATATAATAATACCAAAATGACCACTTTGAGGAGGATTACTATGTTTTGCAAAAATAATACGCAACAAACTACATTTTTA
>JBLHPD010000210.1:0-8218 GCA_047624165.1 Clostridium sp.
TACCAAAAACTTTGGTTAACATATAATTCTAGTTAGTGTAAAATAGAAATATGCGTAGCTCTATACCTCACTTGTTATGTGGCATAAATATATAACTTCTTTTTATGGTTTTACACATCTACCTTTCAGCAAATTATATATTTTTTACACTATTAAATCATAAGTACTTTTAATGAAATAATACATCGAAGTATTTAATAGTGTTCATCAGTAGTTTCAGTTTTTTATCAAAAAATTTAGTGACATAATCTTAAAAGCTTATCCCCAGAAATAAATCTTTAAGTGAGCTTCCAAATATTCTTGCTTTCGCGAAAAGCAAATTGTCTTTCTTGAAATCCTCTTGATATGTGTACGTAATGTCAAATTCATTCTTTCAATTTTATTGGTACAATATTGAAAACGTTTATGAATCTCTTTTGGAATCAAACTAGGATAAATATTTAATCTATCTGTATAAACTCTACTAGGTTGGAGTAGGAGCACTTTGTTTATCAAAGGTCTAATATTGTCTTTGGTTTTTCTACCAACAAAAAAGTCAATTACATTCTTTGTCTTCTGTTCTATAGCATAGGTAATCCAAGTAACATTCTTCTTGTTGCCTATAAAACTCCACATTTCATCAATTTCAAATTTACACCCTAACGTATTAAAGTATGGAGTCTTGATTTGTTTACTAATTTTTAGAATTCTTGATAAAACTGTATTCTTAGAGATTTTCAATACTCTAGCAATACCTAATACACTACAACATTCTTTTAAAAGATTAATTAGTAATGGATCAGTAGTAGTATTATAAGCTCTATAATAATAGTTTTCTTGAAATGAGGTAAAACAAGTTTTACAATAATATCGTTGTATCTCATTTCGCTTTCCTCTCTTAATACAATTAGTTTGATTACAGTTTTTACAATTCATACTGTAAATATACCAAGCACCATTTTGACCCACGTAAGGAAAACAAAACCTTATTTTAAGCCTTCTAAGAAATCTTCACTATGTCAAAGAGCATGAATAAGCTCCCTTTCGAGAGCTTATTCATTTTATAACTATTTGATATTCATATCAAAATTAACTTCATTTTTCAAAAGCACCATTCTGACCTATTACCCTATTGATCATATAACATTCTATTTAATCTAGGGGGTTTAATTTTCATACTATCAAGTATATTTATTAGTCTTTGATTAAAGTTTTTTTGAAATTGATGGTTTGTTAAACTATCAGTAATCTTATCAAAAGTAAGATCAGATTCTTTCCGTTTAATTAAAAATATAGTATCATTATTAGTTTCTAATATATATATAAAGTCATTAATCTTATTTATTAAGTACTCATTTTCATAAATATTATTCTTACTTTTATTAAGTAAAAAAGTGTCATTTTTAATTTTATATTCCTTTTCAGTATACCAAAATTCAAAATTATCATTATATGTCTTAATTGTGGAGTCTTTGATCTTAATTTCATAATACCGATCAGATGTTACCATACTCCAATTTCCTTTCATGTTATAATTAACTACCTCTTTACATCCAAAAATGAATGTAATAGCAATTAAAAAATAAGCAAACTTAGTTTTTTGATTTTTCATTCTTTTAATTTTTCATTCTCTCTGTTTGACTGCCTTTTGAACATGTTCTAAAACAGCATCAAAATGTTCTCTATTGTAAAAAGTTATCTGTATTAAGCCTTCTGGAAGGTTACCATTTGTTTGAGTGTTAACTCTTCTATGTGTTTGTAATTCAAATTGAAGTACAGTTCTAACTTTTTTACTCCCCAATATTTTTCTAGAATCTATATCAAATCGAACTATAGGTACATGTGTTTCAAAAATAACGTCTACATCTACAAAATTACCACCTATCCTCATCTCTTCTCTGGTATCATTTGTCCCAGTAGCAGATCTATTTTTAATTATGAAATCGGTAACATTTCTGAACTCCCGTCTAGCTTCTGGATCACGGAATTTAGGATGACTCATGATTTTATTTTCTTCTATTATAAATTCAATAATATTTTCAATTAATTGATCGAAAATTTCTTGATGATTTCCATTTAAATCTATAGGAACAATTTTTCCGTCCCCGGAAAGAATTATCCTAGTTTCTCCTTCAGGGAGTGCACCTTCTGCTCCATCAAGCCCTCCTATTTCTCCAGAAACAGGGGTTCCTAATGCTTCGGCTGGAATAGGAGGATCTGGACAACAATCTTCTTCTTCTTCTTCTTCTTCTTCTTCTTCTTCAAAAGCACTATCTCCACCTCCACCACTTACACTACTAACCCCTCCAGAGCAGTAATTACAAGAGGTTGGTGCCATCCCATCAGCGTCAATAAAATAAACAGGATTATCAAATGCATAATTATATGGTGAATGCCTACGCATCTGCTCTGCCAATGGATCAATATTCATCCATCGCCCTAAAGCAGGATCATAATTACGAGCAGATACATCGTACCAATCAAGTCCGAGTTCTTCTCCGTATTCTTTTCCTCCGAAGGCAAATTTCTCTGCCATGGAGTTAGAATTGGAAGTAACCACGTCGTTGTATCCAGAATGTTGCAATCCAAAAGGATGGTAACTACCCCTCTTTTTTGAGAGCTTTTATACTTTTTTCAACAGTAATTTAACTTCTACAAGTGGGTTATTTCAATGAATATTTCATATTGATTCAAATGTAAAAACATCTGAATATCTGACCTAATTTTTATTTACTAGTTTTCTCAAGATTTACTTGTAAAAACCAACTTAATATTTTTTTTACTAAGAATTTATTTCGCGTGTCTTTTATTACAGATTAAAGAGTTTATGTATTAATAATAAGCAACATACCGCCTAATTAAAGTTACCTATTTTTCGAAAAATAGGTAACTTTAATTTTAGTTCACACAAAATTCATCATAAATTAACAACCTAGAGCTTATATAAATTATCCATTTTATTACTCCTCATTTGTATCAACTCCTGTCGGAAAGAACAATAGTTTTTCGAAAATAATTACTGATTCTGGATTAGAAATATCTTTTTAAAAAGAGGATAAATAAAAGAACAGATAAGTATAGTGTCAAAACAATAATTAAAAAAATATGAAAAAAATCTCAGTATGTATATGCTTTTTTTTAAATGCATTTTTCGGATTTTCGCAAACAGGATATAATCCTCCAAATCATTTTCAAGGAGCTCCAGGAGATGACGTCTTTGCTTCTCCTGATGTTCAAGCCTTTCATGAGTATAATATGCTCTCAGAAAACCTTTATGCAGGTAAGGTAAATGTAAACATCCCTTTGTATGAGATAAAAAGTGGAGGAATTAATATTCCAATTTCGTTAAGCTATAATACTTCTGGAATAAAAGTATCTGAAGTTTCATCCAATATGGGATTAGGTTGGAGTTTAAATGCAGGAGGTAGTATATTAAAAATCATAAGAGATTTAAGTGATGATGATGTCGGTGCTAACTCCTTTTATTATCCTGACGATACAGGAGATAATGCAGGCTCTCATGAAGATCTTATAACTCGTTTAGGATATCATAGACAAACTTCTGCTATATCTACAAATACATACATAAGTGCTATTAATGACTGGAGATATTTAAACTTTACACCTCCTTACATACCTGATGCGCCAGACATGCAAAAAAACGATTCTTCTCCTGACTTTTTCCATGTCAATGCGCCTGGACTTAGCACTAAATTTTATCTTAAGGATAGTAATCCTACTAACTATACTACTCCTTTTGAGAATAGAATATATGATGCTATATTTTTAGATCATTCTGGGATAAAAATAGATCACTCCATACAAAGGACAACTACAACCTTAGGAAGATTGTTTTCCGCGAGTATTGGAAATCCTAATTACCAAACTACAAGTTACAATACTAATGGTACAACTTTTTATAATTATAACCATTTAGACTTCCCTTCTTTTGAAATTACTAATATTAACGGCGTTAAATATACTTTTGGAAATAAAGATTATAGTGAAGCTAAATCTTTTGGATACCGTAAAGACATTAATGATGGATTAAACTCTTCAAATTGGAATCTTACAAAAATTGTTGATCCAATGACCAATAAAGAAGTAAATTTTACTTATGAAGAGTATTTTAAAGCTATAGGTGAGCGAACAACTTCTATAACATCAACATATCAAACTCCAGGAAATAATCAGCAAGAATTATATCATGTCCGTTTAGAAAAAGTTAGACTAGGTAATGGGACTTACACAATAGATTATCAAAATGGTGTGACAAATTACACACCAAAAGTACATCGATTAAAAACAATACAATGGGATGAAGGAACTGTAGAATTTGTATATGGATTATCTCGTCAAGATGATCCTGATGAAAAAGCATTAACTGAAATAATTGTTAAAAACAACTTTGGGCAAGTTATAAAACATTATGAATTTGATTACAGCTATTTTATATCTAAAGAAAATTGCGTTGATAAAGAGTGTAAGCGATTAAAACTTGATAAAATAAAAATGTTACCTATCTCTGGAAATGAATCTAGTATCGATCATAACTTTACTTATTTCTACGATAATCCATTACCTAAAAGAACATCGTTTCAAAGAGATTATTTAGGATATTATAATAACAATGGTTTTGAGTGGACTGCGGCTAATGACGATGAGCGTCCTCCACATCCAACATTGTACTTTTATAAAGACCAAGGCCCTTATGCAATCCTACCATTTCAACGAAGCAATGGCCTAGATCATAGAATATTAAATGGTAATTATTCAATTACTCCAAACAACTACTCTGTATCGGGAAGTCTTAAAAAAATCACATACCCAACTGGAGGAAGTTCTTCATTTGAATACGAAAATCATACGTTTAACTTACAAGGAGCTGAGTACATCGCTGGGGGAAATCGCGTTAAAAAACAGATTTTAGATGATGCTAAAGGAAATATTCGAGAAATAGTATACGAATACAAAACAGCTAATGGAAATAGTTCTGGGTATGTAAATAAAGTTCCAACTTTTGGTCATTTAAATACAACATCTGCTAGTGATTTTTCAATGACATCTACTGAAGCGGAGTGGAAAAAATACTTCACGTATTATGATAAAGCAAAAGGAGGATTAGAACTTACTGACGGTAATTTTGTGGGTTATGCAAGAGTTATTAAAAGGGAAATAGGTAATGGACATTCAGAATTTAATTTTACAAGTACAAACGAATATCCTAACGTATCTGAATCTAATATTAACCCTCCATCTAATAATAGTTTTTTTGCTAATAATAATTTATACCCAAGCTTAAATAGTATAGACTTCGATGTTCGAAGAGGAAACATAACAGAACAAAAAGTGTATTCTGAGTCGGGAACGATACTTCAAGAAACAAATAATGAATATCAATATGATATTTTTGATACCGTTAACCTTACTTATAGTACTTATATAAACGGAAATCCCTTCTATCAAGGAGGTAGTGGTGGAGGAACATACACGTCGAACTTTAAAGTTGAACGCAATTTAAATTCCAAATCAACTACAATTAATCATCTAGAGGAAGGAGATATTACATCTGTAAAAGAGTATTCTTATGATGCAAATTATCCGCTTTTAAAAGAAGAAAAGACAATGGCTAATCAAGGTGAGGATAGATTAATATTAAAATATCCTTTTGATCCAGAAGTTAGTACTATGCCTTACGTTTCAAATTTATTAACTCAAAATCGTATTTCTTCGCCAATAGAACAGAGGTTAATAAAAGATGTTAACAGTCAAAGTAAACCACTTTTTCGACGTGTATATAACTACGCTGATTTTGGAAACGATATAATTAGCCATAAGAGTTATTCTGAATCTAAAGGAATTTTAAGTTTGGAAGAAAAGTCTGTGATTGATTTAAGAGATAATAAGGGAAATGTTAAACAATATCATGACCAAGGAAATGTTTATTCTATCATTATATGGGGATACCAACACACTAAACCAATAGCCGTTATTACTGGAGCTACTTTAGCAGAAGTAGATACTTGGCTTAATGTAGCACATGGTCAACACCTATCATACATAGAAAACTTATCTAATTTGGACTTTGATAAGAGTTCAGAAGAAGATTTACGTATTTGGCTTAAAAAGCTTCAAGGCGTTTTAAATAATCAAGCTGGTAAAAACGTAGCAATGAATTTCTACACCTACGACCCGCTTGTTGGAATAACTAGTAAGACAGATCAAAAAGGATATACAAGTTACTATGAGTATGATAAATTTCACAGGCTTATTAGCATAAAAGATGCTGATAAAAATATTTTAGGTACAAATGAATATAACTATAAAAACTAATGACTAAGATGAAAAAACTATTATATCTAATTATATTAGTAGTTCCAATGTTAGTCATTGGGCAGACTACAACAGAAAATTACATTAAAACGACGGCTTATAAATCTGAATATAAGGAATACGGAGGTGGGACCACTACTATTATTGCTGATGAATTACTTGACAATAATGCTAATTTTTCAACGATAAATCAAATTGGTGGTCATGTAACCATAACAAATGGTGCACTGAGTATAGAAATATTAGGAGGCTGGGCTACAGGATACACATTAAAAACGGGAGTCATTAAAGATTTGCATGCGTCGTTTGATATTCCAGATACAGATTTAGGTGCAATAGTGACTGCTTCTGGAAATCCAACAGGATTTTATGCTAACATAGAAAATAATAAATTAATATTCTCGTCGCCTTATATAATACAATCGATAAATGATATGGCATTAAGTGCTAATTTACCGCCTGAATACGACGATGCATTTAGTGTTACCTTTAATAATACGATTTATAATTGTGATGATAATTATGGTACCTATAGCAGTTTAGGTTCGGTAACTGTAAATAATAGTGTGTTATCTTTTAGTTTATTAGCGCAATCTAATAGCAGTTGTTTTTTTAAACTGGGGCAGATATATCAATTACAAGTAGACATACCAGATACGGAACTAGGAAGTATTCCTTACGAAAATGGAGAGGCTTCGCCATATAAAGTAAAAATAGAAAATAATTGGGTTGTATTTTATACGGATCAAGTTATTCCTGCTTATACAAATAACTTAGACTTTGCATTTGCTCTAAATTTACCGCATACAAATATTTCTGACAACGCTAAAATTGAAAATATCACTTATTTTGATGGCCTTGGAAGAACAATACAACAAATATCGAGCAAAGCCGGTGGACAAGGACAAGATATTATAACCCCATTTACTTATGACGACTTTGGAAGACAGACAAAAGAATATTTACCTTATGTAAACTTAGGGCAACCTGCTAACTCTACTTCCTTAAACTACAGAGATAATACTGCGATTTTAAACGTACAACCACAATATTATTTAAACAAATATGCTGATGACTTTTCTAATTCCAATAGTATAAATGCTTATAGTGAATCTATATTGGAAGCTTCTCCACTAAACAGAATATTAAAACAAGGAGCCCCAGGAACAGCTTGGAAAGTAAATACTAATGATGACGATCATACAGTAAAGTATGAATACCATACAAACACGTATTCAGACACAGATTTAACAAAAGATAATGTAAAATATTTTTTAGTAGATAATTCTAATGGATATGTTGATATTCAATTGAATGACAACGGATACTATGATGAAGGGGAATTAAGCAAAAAAATAATAAAAGATGAAAACTGGCAACCCAATCAACCTGCTCCAAAAGAAAAAGACCATACTACTGAAGAGTTTACAGATAGATTAGGTAATACAATACTTAAACGTAATTATAACTACGGACAAAACCATGATACTTATTATATCTATGATGATTTTGGAAATCTAACCTATGTATTACCTCCACTAGTTAATACGTTAGATGGAGTATCTTCTAATGAACTGTCTCAACTATGTTATCAATATAAATATGATCATCGAAATCGTCTTATAGAAAAGAAGATTCCGAGGAAAGGCTGGGAATATATTGTCTACGATAAATTAAATCGTCCTACTTTAACACAAGGTGCTAATTTACGAATTCAAAATAAATGGCTTTTTATTAAATATGATGTCCTTGGAAGAGTAACGTATACAGGAATTTATACTGGTGTTGGAAGTACTAGAAATTCAATACAAAACGCTGTTGATAGTAGTATTATAATTTTTGAAAAGAGAGAAATAAATTCGCAAGTAGTAAATGGAACTGCTATTTTTTATTCAAATAATGTATT
>JBLHPD010000211.1:0-8204 GCA_047624165.1 Clostridium sp.
ATTACATGGTTCTTTGTAAGCTTACTTGGAATTTTTATAGATGATTTTATTCGTTGGAAATTATTCAAAGAAGCAAAGCCTAGATACAAAATATTTTAGTGACAAAATAGGAAAATATGGCGACGTAACTACAAAATAAAATAACACAATTAAGGCACCTGAGAGGGTGTCTTTTTGATGCAAAAAAAATAAAAGAAAGAGGGGCTGAAAATGGATAAAGGCACTACAATCAAGACAGTAATAGCGGTTATGGGAACATGCCTAACATGGCTATTTGGTGTGTGGGATACTGCAATAATAGTATTAATATCTTTTATGGTCCTAGATTATATAACAGGGCTAATAAAGGCATACGTAAACAAAGAGATTTCTTCCGACGTAGGGCTTAAAGGTATAGCTAGAAAGAGTTTAATACTTATAGTTATTATTGTAGCAGTTTTGCTAGATAGGCTTTTAAATGCAGGTACATGGTTATTCAGGACTTTAATATGTTATTTTTACATTGCGAATGAGGGAATAAGTTTATTGGAAAATTGTGCTCAGTTGGGGTTACCCATCCCGGATTCATTAAGAGAGGCATTAGTCCAATTGCAAGCAGGGAATAAAAAAGGTGCTAAGGAGGAAAACAAAGTTGAATAAAATAGATGTATTAAGAGCTGGACATAATTATCAGAGTCCTGGAGCTTCAGGGAGAATAAGCGAAACTTTAGAAGCCAGAAATGTATGTGCTCCTGCTATTAAATATTTAAGAACTGCAGGTGATACTGTAATAGATGGAACTCCTGGTAATTGTTCTGTGGGTACAGATTTAAGGTTTGGAACAGATAAAGCTAATAATTATAACGCTGATATATTCGTTCCAATACATTTTAATAATGCTTATGAATTTTTTAATGGAGCAATTGGATCAGAGGTATGGGTTAATCCTAAAAATCCATTATCTGTAGCAATAGGCACAAGAGTAGTTAATAATTTAGCTGCACTAGGATTTAAAAACAGAGGTCTAAAAGATGGTAGTCATTTACATGATGTAAGAGTTCCAAAGGCTTCAACTATATTGGCAGAGGTTTGTTTTGTTGAAGCTACAGAGGATATAAGAATATATAAAAAGGTAGGGGCAGATGCAGTTGGTAAAGCAATAGCAGAGGGAATACTAGGGCATACAATAAGTACTACTTCAACAGTAGTTATAGTGCCTGCTACACGAGTTAATAATTCTATAGCACAATTACAAGCTGAACTAAATAAACAAGGTGCTAGGCTACTCGTAGATGGTTTTTACGGTCCTAAAACTTTAGCAGCTTGCCCACTCTTAAAATTTGGCGCTAGTGGAAATATCACGAAATGGCTACAAAAAAGACTTGCATTATCTCTTCAAGATGGATTGTTTGGTAATGGTACTAATATAGCAGTAAGAAACTATCAAACCGCGCTTAGACTCGTAAGTGATGGAATTGTGGGACAAGGAACTTGGAATGCTTTATTAAAATAAAAATAAAATTTAGGAGGAATTATAATGACAAATAAAAAATGGTATCTAAGTAAAATAGTATGGGTGAATGCAATCGCTCTAGTTGCAGTTATGGCACAAACTATGACCGGTAAGGAAATTGTTACACCAGAGCTACAAGTAATGGCTTTAAGTGTAGTTAACTTAGTTTTAAGGACAGTGACAAAAGAGAACATAATTTGGTAGTACAGTTAGAACCTCAGAGAGAAATCCTTGAGGCTTTTTTTATTTTAAAAGGACATTTAGATATAAATGTAGAATACTTAAATATGTTATAATATATAGGTCAAGGGGGAATAAATATGGGAAACGTTGCAGCTGTTCTTTCTATGGGGGCAAGCTTATTAAGCATATTCATGTTTTTTTTATCCAAAAACGAGAAAAATAAATGTATAGAAATAAAAAATGAAGTAAACCAAAAAATTGAGATTTTAAATAAAACCTCAACAATGAATAGCAAGGATAATTTTGATATTAAAAAAGTTCAAACATTTGATAATAGTAAGTCAATGAGATAGGAGCTATGTTATGGGCGATGATTTTAAAATAGGATTAATAGAAAATTTTAATTGTGAAATAGAAGGAACAGAAATTTCGGATATTAGTAAAATAATAAAAGAAATGATTAATATAAAAAGTAGTAAAATAGATTTAGTTTGTAAAAAATCTAGAACGTATGACATTGCTGAAAAAATCAATCTAAATAATTTCACGAGTACGCCTGCAGAAAAAATCAAGAAATATCATATTGATGCATGTGATGTAATTGAAGATGCAATAAATTGCTTAGAAGAGCTTGAAGCATTTATTAGTGCAGATTTATATGATTATTATTGGGAGGTTTATACTAATATATTGATTTCTTTAAAAATTAATATACATGATGAAGAAAAAATTAAAGAAAATGTTGATGATATATATTCAGGTATAATTGATAAAATTTACAAAGAATTATTTTTGAGAAAGAAAACTGATATACCATTAAATAAAATAATTACATATATTAGCGCTATAACAGCATATGTATTTTATAAATGCAAATTTTTGATACCAGTTGAGAAGTGCAAATATTAAAGAAAGGAAATGAAGAGGAATGATTGTAAATTTTGATAGTGATCCTCGTAATTCGGTTATCTACACTTCTAGTATAATTTTATCTTATCTAAAGCGAAAAGGGATTTCTAAAAAACTAGATGATGTAAGTCTACATTGTTTTAATCTAAAAATGGAATATTCATTATTTTTTTTATCAATCGATTGGATGTACTTAGTTGGGATAATTAAAGAGATTAATGAAAGAAATGAGTTGATTTTATGCGATTAATAAGACTTGTAGTAAAAAATTCTATTAGCAACGAAATTATTAGGAATATAGAGTTCAATGAATTTGGTCTATCTTTAATAGTAGATGAAACAGATGCCAAAACTAGCGGAAGTAATATTGGAAAAACGACGGCAGTAAAAGTAATTGATCTTTGTTTAGCAGCAAAATCTGTTTCAAGTTTGTATAAAGAAAAAGATACCGGAGAAAATATTGCTATAAAAAATTTTTTAGAAGAAAATAAAATAAATGCTTCATTAACATGTATGATTGACAAGAAAGAGTATATTTTTACAAGGGCACTATACAGTAGAGGCAAGAATGAAATTGATGGTGAAGAAGTTAAATCTTTTAAAAATTATACTAATAAATTAAACGAATTAATATTCGATAATATGACCAATAAACCAACATTTAGACAACTGATTTCAAAGTTCATAAGATTAGAGAATTCAAATGAAAGTGCATTGCTTAAGTATTTAGGAACATTTCTTAAAAACTATGAGTATCAAGCAATTTATGAATACTTATTTGGAATTGACACTTCAAAGTCAAAGAATGTTGATATCTTATTATCAAATGAAAATATAGATAAAGATATTGAAGCTATTTTTAGAAAAAACGCAGTATCATCCTTGAAAGAATTTGAAACTAAAATAGGGTTAATGAAAGATGAAGTTGAAAAATTCAAGCAATCCTATTCAGAAATTACAATAATAGATGGTTATAAGGTTAAAGAAAAAGAAATAGAACTACTTTTATCAAAAATTCAAGGGTTGGGAAACATTGCTGCTAAGGGGAAGTTAAAGGTTCAGTTAATGAAGGAAAAGATTAAAAAAGAAAAAGAGAAAATCTTTTTTGTTGATCATCGATTGCTTAAGAAATTATATGATGAAACAAAAACATTAGTGGATAACGAATTGAGGGATTTTGAGGAATTGGAAAACTTTCACAATGGCATGGTGAATAAAAGAATTAAGATGTTAGAAAAATCATTAGAAGAATTGGGTGAAGAGGTACAAAGTGTAGAAGAAAAATTGGACATAGAACGTAAGGTATATGAAACAAATTATATTAGCTTTAATGTTGAATTGAAAGATAAATTTGAAGAAAAATACAATGAATTTTCTATTAATAAAACTAAGCTTGAAAGTTATATTAGTGATTATGATTATGTCTTAAAAAAACATGAAGAGAAAGACGATAATTTAAGTAAAAAAGTAGAAGGAAACAATGATGAAAATAAGAAGGTACAGATTGAAAAGGATTTAAATGATAATTTCAAATCTTTGACAAATTTAATAACTGGGGAATCATTTGCTATTTTACTAAGCGATGATGATGATGATGGATTTCCTGTTAAAATTGTTGGAATGAATGGTAAACCAGGCACCGGAATAAAAAAAGCAATGATTACTTGTTTTGATTTAGCACATATAGATTTAATTCTTAAAAAAGACTATCATATGCCTGTTTTTGTGATACATGATAAATTGGAGAATGTTGATTTGAAAGAACTGAGAGGCATTGTTGAACAGTCACGTAAATTTAAAGGTCAATATATATTCCCTATACTTAATGATAGAATTCAAACAATAGGGATAAAGGAAAAGGAAATAGTATTAAGACTTTCAGCAACGGATAAGTTCTTTCATGTAAAATAAGGGCATAAAAAAGTGTAACAAAAATAAGACATGTCAATATTTCAAATGAGGTGAGGACGTGTCTTTTAAAATTACGACCTCGTATATTAATTTAAAAAGTAATTAATTAAGCTCTAAGTAATGCCCTGG
Source organism: Clostridium sp. (assembly GCA_047624165.1). Taxonomy (GTDB): domain Bacteria; phylum Bacillota; class Clostridia; order Clostridiales; family Clostridiaceae; genus Clostridium_AD. Next base: position 4,625 of record JBLHPD010000211.1, read on the forward strand.
GCTTTATTTTTTTGCTTTTATTTAAGACACAGATAGTAGAAAATTAACAAAAACAGTTTAATTTTCTACTTTACATTAGAACACATGTTCCATATAATAACCTTAGAGGTGGTAATTATGGACGAATATATGCTAAAGAATTCATTGCTGGATCATAAAATTGTAACTATAATGTACCAAAGCAGAAAAGAAATAACACAGAGAGACATAAGAATAATGAAACTAATGGATAAAGAGATAGAAGCATACTGTTACCTGAGGCATCAGGTTAGGCATTTTAAGAAAGATAGTATATTAGCCATTACGTATAAGCATTAGGAGGTGATAGCATGAAAATTGTAGTCAAACCTATAGAAGTCGTTGTTTGGACAGATGTAAAAGGTAATATACATCCTGTAAGATTTAAAATTACTAATGATGATGAAAGCAATTCTGTTGTAAAAATAGATAAAGTTATTTCTGTAGACAAGGAAAAGTTAGCAGGCAATGAAATGCTAGTGTTCAAGTGCCAGAGTATAGTTAATGGAGCTGACAAGCTATATGAAATAAAATATGAGTTAAGCAGCTGTAGATGGATATTATTTAAGATTTAAAATAAAGAGTACTGCACGAGGTTGGAAGTCCTGTGTAGTACTCTTTAGTTAAAGGAAAAATTGATTATGAATATATTTAAATTATAGACTATTCAACAAATTGTATTCAATTCATTTGGCTAATCTGGTGCTTTTTCATTTTTTGTATAAATAATTGTAGTATGGCAATAATTTAGAAAAAAATAAAAGAGGTTATTATATGTACAAATTTAAAAAGAGCAGTATACAAATAAATGTTGCTATACCTATAGCAGTAGCACTCATTCTAGTTTTATTAATAATTCCAATACTGAGTTAGGTTAGATACTTGATTCAGCTTCTTTTATTTTTTGTTAATTTTCTTTTTTGAAAAATAAGAATTTATCTATACAGCTAAAAATAAAAGTGCTAATGAAAGGGTTCGCTTTGTCTTGAGATTGGTTGATATAATTTATGCAGGTGCAAAGCTATCCATAAACATACGTAGGGTATATAAAAATAAACCTATCAACTAATTTTTCGAGCATTGATATAAATTGGACAAAGTACAGGGGTTACTACTATGCTCCTTAGCATATTTTTATATTTTAGGTAATGCAGTGCATGTTGGAGTTAAAGTAGCCTAGTGCTTATTCAAATATAGAATTTTTGGAGCTTATGCACGGCATGTTAATATAATTTTTAATTAAATTTAGACTTGAAAACGCACGGCTATTACAATTTTGGTATTTACAATAAAAGGAATATTAAAACATTTATCGAATATATACCATAGAATATTATGAGGTGATTATATGGTTAAAAATAAGATTAAGGAAATTAGAATGAGAGAATATATGTTGAATCAAACTGAGTTTTCAAAAATATTAGGGTATGATTTAAAAACAGTATCTAATTGGGAAAGAGGAATAAGTACTCCAACTCTTGAGAGAGCTATAGATGTATCCAATAAATTGAATAGAAAAGTTAATGATATTTGGTGCCTTGAATGAGGTACCTTTTATTTTTTTTCTAAAATACTTAAAATTTAAGTAAAATTTATTATGGACAAGCAACTTTTCATGAATCATTACATATATTGTTATTAGGAAGTAAGGAAAATAGAATTATATAGGAGGTACAATATGCCGAAAGTAGAGGTAAGTTTTAAGTCAAAATCAAAGGATATGAAGTTATATTTAGCAGTAATGGCTGAGGAGGAAAAATCAATATTTGTTAAAAATGCCCTTGAATTTTATATAAATCACTTAGAAAATAATAAAAAAGAAGCCTAACCAATATGGTCAGACTCATTCTATGTCGCGAACCCTTACATCTTGCTACGCTTCAATGCCTCAAGTTAGCTTATGCATCCATTATTTTAAATGTGCTACTTTTCACACTATATTAACTATTCGTTAACAAACTATTAATAATTATAGGAAAGCTTGAATAAAATCAACTGCGATAATCATACCTGCACCAAACGCAAATAAAAACATTAAATCACATCCTATTAGTTATTTTAATATAGTTTACCCAACACTCAATCAATTATGCGGAGGAAACAATGGAAATATTAATTGTTAAAAATAATAAAACTATAGTTAATTATGAATTTAAAACTTTAAGCAGAAAACATGCTGAAGATATGGAATTAATTGCAACTAGAATAAATAGTGATACCAGAACTAAAAGAGCAGCTGTATTTGCACTAGGTAGTCTACTATATTTAAATAATATTGTAGTTATGGCAGCAAGTAAGGATCCTTTAAAAACTTTACCTATAGTTGGTAACAAAATATATGGCATAATACAAATGTTTGGGTGGTTTATATGTGCAATAGGCTGTGCGGTAGCAGTTTTAAAAGCGCTTATGGAAGGAGATACAAAAAGTATACCTAAGATAATGATGCGGTTCGGTATGGGATTTGCTTCACTTTATTTATTCCCAGCATTTTTAGATATGATTAAAGGTGTATTTAGCTAAAGGAGGTTATTATATGTTTTTAAATAGAATGTTAGCAGCAGTACCATCAATTGATAAAGAGCTAAAATTATTATTAGAGCAACAAGATAAAATAAAAACTGTTCCGATAGTAAAAAACATGTATGATGCTTCAAATACTTTGAAAAAACCAATATTTGATACAGGAAACATTACCTTTTTAGATAAGGCTGAGCATTTCTTCAATGCCACCGACAAAGTTATCAATTGGATCACTCATCCAATACTAATTATAAATGGTTTGGCCGGAGCAAGTTTTTATGTAGCAGCTGCAGTTGGTCTTACTGGTTTAATATTTTATATTATTGGTTATAAAAAGGGTATGAAATATGTTGTAGGTAGTTTGGTTGGATATACTCTAATACAAATATTAAATTGGGGAGCGAATTTATTATGATAAATATGAAATTATCAGGACATCTCCAAATAATCCATCCTGTTTATATAACACTTAAAATAGTTCCAGATACTTCAATTCGCAATTATAATTCTAGTACAATAGCAAAAGCCATAAATTACACATTTAGGACCATAACTCAAAGGATCCATAAGGAAGAAAAAAAGTTAAAATGGAAATTTGAAACACCTGCTAAAATTAGTTTTTTTATAGATATTAAAAAAAATGATGTTAATTTTTATTTCATAGTACCAGAGCGCCATCTTACTTTGATAAAAGAAAAGATTGCCAATACATGGCCAAAGGTGGCAATAACAATTGCGAATGAAATTAATCCATTCTCCCAGGATGCGGTTAAGTATCAATTAAAATATGCGAAAGAAGATGCTATGAGCCTTAGCCTAGACAAGAAATGTAATGAGCCTTTAAATGGTATCTTAAATGTTTTAGATGTGCTAGAGGAGGATGATAGGGTAGGAATTTTTTATAATTTTGTACCGATACAACAAAGGGGTTGGAGACAGGAGCACCAAAGAACTATGGATAAGATTAAAAAAAGTGAATTTATAGATAAGGAAAAGTTTAATATTGCTTATATTCTAAAGACTGGAGCAATGATGCTTA
>JBLHPD010000212.1:0-8146 GCA_047624165.1 Clostridium sp.
AAAGCAGAAGCAACTAGATCTGACATAACATCACCATCATAGTTTTTGCATGCCCAAAGCATTCCGCCTTCAGCCTTTACAATACGAGCAACTACATCATCAATTAATGTATAGAAATATGTTATTCCAGCTTCCTCGAACTTGTCAGCATATGATTTTTCAAATATCGTTTGGAATATCTCTCTAAAATTAGCATCGTAGATTTTAGAAATTGTATCCTTTGAAGAAAACCAAAGATCAATCTTCTTGTCTAGTGCATAGTTAAAGCAAGATTTAGCAAAACTTTCAATTGATTTATCAACGTTATGCATTGTCATTACTACGCCTTTGCCCTCGAACTCATGAATAGTATCTCTAAAAATTTCCTTGCCTTCATTGTTAGTAAATACAAGTTCTGCCTTTCCTGGTCCCTCTGCTTTATATTCAAGGTTCTTATAAATATCTCCATACGCATGTCTAGCAATTGTAATTGGTTTTTTCCATGTTTTAACATATGGAGTGATTGTATTTACTACAATCGGTGCACGAAAAACTGTTCCATCAAGGATAGATCTTATTGTCCCATTAGGACTTTTCCACATTTGCTTTAAATCATATTCCACTACTCTATCTGCATTAGGAGTAATTGTTGCACATTTTACACCAACACCATACTTCTTAATTGCTTCAGCAGAATCAAATGTAACCTTGTCATCTGTGTTATCTCTTTCTTTCATCCCAAGGTCATAGTACTCAGTTTTAAGGTTTACATAAGGCACAATGAGTGTATCCTTAATCATTTTCCAAAGGATACGGGTCATTTCATCCCCATCCATCTCTACTAGTGGAACTGTCATTTCAATTTTCTTATTCATAATTATATTTCCTCCTTGAATTTCTAATCTTTGTTTATATCTTTAGTTATTATTTTAATAAACAATTTTACTCTTAATCCAAGATAATTTACCGCCCATCTTCACTATTTCCGCATCAGCTGCCGAGAGTGTATGAATAACAGGAATATCTATATTTTTTGTTACATTCTTCAATTTAACTGCGCCTGTTAAATCACCAATAGTAACAGAAAGTTCATCACCCTTTTCAATCTTTTCATAATCCTCTGGGTTTTTAAATGTTAGTGGTACAATTCCAAAGTTTATAAGGTTTGCAAGGTGAATACGTGCAAATGACTTTACAATAACTGCTTTAACCCCTAGATATTTTGGTGCAAGTGCTGCATGTTCACGGCTTGAACCCTGTCCATAATTGTCACTAGCGATAATAAATCCGCCATTCTTTTTCTTAGCATTTGTATAGAATTCACTATCAAGTGCTTCAAAAACATATTTTGATATTTCTGGTACATTACTTCTTAGAGGAAGTATCCTAGCACCTGCAGGCATTATATCATCAGTGGTGATATTATCTTCAAATTTAGCAAGTACATCTCCTTTAAGTACATCTGGAAGAGGTGTGAAATTTTCTAGAGGCGCAATATTTGGACCAAACTGAACTTCAACTTCATTTGCCTTTTCAATAGGTAATGGATTAATAATCATATTGTCATTAATTAAAAATTTAACTGGCATTTCTAAATTAGGACATTTTCCAAGAGTTCTTGGATCAGTTAAGACACCTGTAATTGCTGTCGCAACAGCTGTTTCAGGACTTACCAAATAAGTTTCAGCATCTTTTGTACCGCTTCTTCCTTCAAAATTTCGATTAAAGGTTCTTACAGAAACGCCCTTAGAACAAGGTGCAGTACCCATTCCTATACATGGTCCACAAGTGTTTTCAAGCATTCTTGAACCTGCTTTAATAAGGTGCGTCATATTTCCACTTTCAATTAGATGCTCAACAACCTGTCTTGATCCAGCACTAATGGTCATATGAAGCTTCTCTGAAACTGTTTTACCCTCTATAGCTTTCGCTACAATCATAAGGTCTCTTAATGATGAATTTGTACAAGAACCTATAGCTACTTGATCAACTTTAAGTCCAGCGAGTTCTGCTACTGTCTTAACCTTTCCTGGGCTGTGAGGAAGAGCTACCATAGGTTCAACTTCATCCAAGTTAATTTCCATGATTTCATCATACTGGGCATTTGCGTCCGGTATAAGTTCAACCCATTGATCTTCTCTTCCTTGAGCTTTTAAGAATTTCTTTGTAATTTCATCACTAGGAAAAATACTTGTAGTACATCCAGTTTCTGTTCCCATATTTGTAATAGTAGCACGATCAGGAACACTTAAATTCTTAACACCAGGTCCACAAAATTCTAGTACTTTACCTACGTTGCCTTTAACATCTATTCTACGTAATACCTCAAGAATTACATCCTTTGCAGAAACCCATTCTGAAAGTTTTCCAGTTAGCTTAACACCAACAACACTCGGATATTTTAGCCTAAAACTTTCTCCCGCCATTGAAACAGCAACATCAAGACCACCTGCACCAATTGCGAAGCAGCCCATTCCGCCTGCAGTAGGTGTATGACTATCAGAACCAATTAATGTTTTACCTGGACGTGCAAATCTCTCTAGAAAAATTTGATGGCAGATACCATTTCCGGGTCTTGAGAAGTAAATCCCATATTTTCCTGCAACTGATTGCAAATACTTGTGATCATCAGCATTTTTAAAGTCTGTTTGAAGTGTGTTGTGATCCACAAAACTCACACTAAGCTCAGTTCTAACACGTTTTAACCCAATAGCTTCAAATTGTAAGTAAGCCATTGTCCCAGTTGCATCTTGGGTTAGTGTATGATCAATTTTAATAGCTACTTCCTCTCCTGCTTTAGGTGTACCTTGTGCGATGTGCTTCTTCAATATCTTTTCTGTAATTGTTCCTGACATTTTATTGCCCCCTTATTTTTTATTTATATTAATATTTAATGTATATTATTTTGTCTAATATAAAGTTGCTTAACTTATTTTATGCATTTCACTGGCAATAGAAATATTCTCCAACAATATTGGATTAATGGACTAAGCCATTACCATATGATATCATGTGGACCATTCCAATGCCATCACTGTTTTACGTGGGTTTAGTGTTATTTTTAGTGGTTTATAGAAATTAAACCTCATTAGCTAACTCAATCTTAGATTTAGTACTATTTTCATCTAAACTCACCAAACAACAAGGATTCTTTATTAAAAATTATTTTAATAAATGAATGTAAAAATTATTAATTATTAGTGCTACATTTTTAATGTCCATTTCTAAAAACTATTTTGTAACCTATAATTAAATGCAAATTGGAACTATTGTAAAAGTCCAATTATGAACTGAAAATAAAACAAATATACCACAGGTTAGATAAATAAGAATCATTAGAATTGTACATTTATCCATTATGGAAATAAATTGTATGAAATGTTACAATTTAAAGTAGAATATTGATGAACGGTATGGAATGAGGTTTGTAACTTATTAAAAAAATAACTTTTTTTTAATCTGAATTTTTAGTAGTATTAAGAAAAAAGGGGGAGAATTTTTTGAGTAAAAAATCAAGAGTGGTAAGTAAATTACCGTTTACAGAGAATGGTACATATGAACAAGTTAATATACACCATATTAATGAAGTAGAAGATATTTCAGTTGTTGTTAAGAAGATACTTTTAACTTTAGAAGAGAAAAACATATATGCAGAAAAAGTAATATTTACATATGAAAAAGAAAAGGGTCTTTATGAATTGTGGCTATCATCGAATGACTATATTTTAACTGAAAAAGAAATTGAATTTAAGATTAAAAAGATAAAGTAAAAAGAATAAATTTCTACCAAAATAGAAATTAATTTCTATTTTGGTAGACCTTCAAATGCTTAAAAAACTATTAACGTAATATTTTTTTAAGAAATTTTTCAGAATTCACTATGTACCTTATATGAATTCCTTCACCTATTTTACCCATGTCGTCATAGGCTTCAACCTTGAAAAATAATTTTTTGCCTTCTGACTTTTCTAATAAAGCCTCAGCTCTAACCTTCACGCCAATAGGCGTTGCCCTTATATGTTTAACACTAATCTCTATACCAACTGTTGTAAAACCGTCAGGCAATTCGTGCATCACACAATTTCTTGCTGCATTCTCCATAAGAGCTGTCATAGCTGGAGTAGCAAAAACATCTAGATCTCCAGATCCATAAAAACTTGCTGTATCGCTACTTTCTACAGTTATCTCCATATCAAATTTTAAGTCTTTATTAACATTAAATTCCAATTTAATCACTCCACTCTGTTTATTATTTTCAAACTATGCCATTAATTATTATACTATACTAACATCATAATCCCAAATTATAATAATTATTGCATTTAGTATATTGCATTTAGGCAATGAAAGAATAATTTATATATTAAGCGACATGATTCTTAAATTAGTTCATGGCGAATTAATATAAAATGACGTAATACTTGCAATTAATATTTTTTTATACAATTAAAGCATTGATAATATTATATCAATTAATTGTACTTAGTTTAACCTTGCATGAACCAAAGATATTTTAAATATATATACTTAAATGCGCATATATAAACAAATGCAGTGAAAAAAATAAGCAAAATTCTGATTTAGTAAATATTAATAATAACCAAGATAAATAGTTAAAAAATTGACAAAGTTTTCTTAATAAGTTATTATAAATTTAATATAAAAATCAAGGGGGAGTTATTATGAATGAAAACATGCAAAACTTTAGGACTGAATACGATTCTGTGGGCCCTAAGAATGTACCTATAGATGCTTATTACGGAGTTCAATCACTAAGAGCTTCAGAAAATTTTAATATAACTGGAAAAAGGATGCACAAAGAATTAATAGTTAGCCTTGCTGAGGTAAAAAAAGCGGCAGCTATCACAAATAATGAAGCTCGATTAATGAGTAAAGAGATTAGGGAAGCTATAGTACAATCGTGTGATGAAATAATAGCTGGTAAATTTCATAATGAATTTATAATCGATTCAATTCAAGGTGGAGCAGGTACATCAGGAAATATGAATGCCAATGAAGTAATTGCTAATAGAGCAAATGAAATAATGGGTGGTAAATTGGGTGTGTATGATAAAGTACATCCAAATGATCATGTAAACATGGGGCAATCAACAAATGATGTATACCCAACATCGGGCAAGATGGCAGCTCTAAAACTTATTCCAAGAACTTTAGATGAGTTAAGAAAACTTGATGATGTACTTATTGAAAAATCAAAAGAATTTGATGATGTTATTAAAATGGGAAGAACTCAAATGCAAGATGCAGTACCTATTAGATTAGGACAAGAATTCCACGCATATAGCTCAGTAATAAAGAGAAATATTGTTAGGTTAGAAAAAGCCAGTGAAGGTTTGAAGTGGGTAAATATGGGCGCTTCAGCCATAGGAACAGGAATAAATGTGGATATAGAGTATTTTAAAAAAATCGTACCAGCAATTAATGAGGTTGTTAATTTAGATTTACATCAAGCAGAAGACTTAGTAGATGGAACGCAAAATTTAGATGGTCTTTTGGAGGTTTCATCGGCCCTGAAAAATTGTGCAGTAACTCTATCTAAGATATCAAATGATTTAAGGTTAATGTCTTCAGGTCCAAGAACAGGCTTTGGAGAAATCAATCTTCCAGCAAAACAAAATGGGTCTTCGATAATGCCAGGAAAGATAAATCCTGTAATTCCAGAAGTAATGAGTCAAGTAGCTTTCAATATTATTGGAAATGATATTACTATAACTATGGCAGTAGAAGCCGGACAATTAGAATTGAATGCTTTTGAACCAGTTATATTCTATAAATTGTATGAATCTATAGAAACATTAGCTAATGGAGTTAATACCCTTAGAGAAAATTGTATTGCTGGTATTACTGCTAATAGAAAAAGATGTAAGAACTTAGTGGATAATAGTGTAGGTATAATTACTGCAATAGTACCTCATGTTGGTTATAAGGTAGCTGCCAAAATCGCAGATAGAGCTATTGCAACTGGAGAACCTGTAAGTGAACTTGTACTTAAAGAGGGTATTCTAACGAAAGCAGAGCTTAATGAAATACTAGATACAATAGCGATGACTGGACCTGGAATAGCAGCAAAACATTTAATGGCTATATAACTAGTAAACTGATGAGGTTGGGGTTATAGTAAAATAAAAATTATTAAAGAACTAGTTGAGGTGATGTTAAATCGCATTAACTAGCTCTTTTTATTTGCATTTCCGTTATCTTCTTATCTTAGGATAAGAAGATTTTTTCGTTTTATAATAAATTTAGGGGGTTGGATAAAAATTTTACATCTTTATGTTCTATTATTCTATTTATATAATAATGAAACATTTAACGGAATATATATTTTTTATTTTGATTGTAATTATTACTTTTAGGTTGATAAGTTATGAACAAAATGTAAATTAATAAAGATAATATGGGTTTTAATTGAACATAATGGAATTAAATGAATTATTATGTATGACGTCTAATATAACAATTAACAATTTAGGAACTACCAAACTTTTAGATAGATTATTTTATACATTTATAAGTATAAATATGAAAAAAAAATTTTGTTGGATATTTATACCTTGTTTTTATTGTTATACATAACAAATTAGAGGTTTGTGAATATATATACAATGAAACACTAAATTTTAAAAATCAAACGTAGATACATGTAGTATTACTGAGTAAATCAGACCTTAAAAGAATAAACTTGTTGTTAAAATTATATCAATACTCGTGAGTAAGATATATATATATTTATAGCCGAATATGAGATTTTAATTATGGAATGGTAAACCCTATAATGAGGGTACAAACAAAAACCGACATAGGAGGCAATTAAATGAAATCTTTTATAAATGTAACTTCCGAAATAGGAAAACTTAATAAAGTAATGCTACATAGACCCGGCAGAGAAATAGAAAATTTAGTACCTGCTCTTCTTGAGAGATTACTTTTTGATGATATTCCTTATTTAGACGTGGCTAGAAAAGAGCATGATATATTTGCAAAAATATTAAAGGAAAACGATGTGGAGGTTCTTTATTTAGAAGAACTCGCTACTGATGCTTTAAATGATGATAAGATAAAAAAAATATTTTTACAACAGTTTTTACAAGAAAGTCACATTAGTAATAAAGAAATATATAAATCTCTATATGACTATTTGATGTCAAAGCCTACAAGAGAAATGATCGATATTCTTATGGCTGGTGTTAGAAAAAACGAAATAGATGTTAAGGATATGTATTCTCTTAGAGGTTTAATAGGAAACCAGTATCCATTCTACTTAGATCCTATGCCTAATCTTTACTTTACTCGCGATCCAGGTGCTTCAATTGGAAATGGTATTACTATAAATACTATGCAAACAGAAGCCAGAAGACGTGAGACGTTGTTCCTAGAATTTATTCATAAATATCATAGCTCTTTTAAAGAATATGAAGTCCCACTTTGGTATGATAGAACCCTTCCCAATAATATTGAAGGTGGGGACGAGCTTATATTATCTGCAACAACTCTTGCAATAGGATGTAGTCAAAGAACTTCACCTGAAGCTATAGAAATTGTAGCAAGGAATTTGTTCGAAAAACATGCTTCTTTCGAAAAAGTATTAGTATTTGAGATACCAGCATGTAGAGCATTTATGCACCTCGATACTGTATTTACAATGGTTGATTATGATAAATTTACAATTCATCCAGAGATAGAAGGACCACTTAATGTTTTTGAAATTACAAAAGGCGTTGATGGAGAATTAATTATTAACCAAGAAAAAGATATACTAGAAAATATATTAAAATCCGCATTAAAGTTGCCTTCAGTTGAATTAATAAGATGCGGTGGTGGTGATTCTATTGTAGCTGCAAGAGAACAATGGAATGATGGATCAAATACACTTGCTATTGCACCAGGAAAGGTTATAACTTATGAAAGAAACTATGTTACAAATGAAATTTTAACAAAACGTGGTGTAACAGTTATAACAATGCCAAGTGCCGAGCTTTCAAGAGGAAGAGGCGGCCCAAGATGTATGAGTATGCCACTAAATAGAGATGACTTATAAAAAAATAACAACAATATTAGGAGGAATTTATTATGTTTAACTTAAGAAACAGAAACTTTTTGACGCTTATGGATTTTTCACCTAAGGAGATTAATTATTTCCTAGATC
>JBLHPD010000213.1:0-8043 GCA_047624165.1 Clostridium sp.
CTTCTGCCGCTATTATATCTACACTTTGTAACACTTCTAATGCTCTAAGTGTAATATCCTTTAAATTACCTATGGGGGTTGGAACTAAGTATAATTTCCCTGCCATTCTTCTCACCCTTTACTATAATATTTGAATTTTTTGCTCCCTTTAAAAATCAACTAAAGTTACTATATTATATTAGATTGTATTTGAATTATACATGTCAACAATTTCCTTTGTATACCCTCCATCTTCAGTATGAACATAAAGAGGCGTCTCCCATTTTAAAAAGGTTCCCCCATCTCTTTGCCCTTCAATGAGTACAATGTTAGGCGCCTTATTTACACTAGGATGAACCATTCTTATACATTTAGGCTCAATTCTATGCTTTCTCATAGTACATAAAATATCAACCAATCTATCTGGTCTATGTACCATATACATCCGTCCACTATCCTTAAGTAAAACTCTACATGCAATAATTACATCTTCTAATGTACAGCAAATCTCATGTCTTGCTATAGCATTTTTATCATCTAAATTAATTAATCCCGAATTATGTAGTTTATATGGTGGGTTAACTGTAACAATGTCTACTCTAGGAATACTCTTAATAAGTTCTACATCCTTTAAGTCTCCACTTATAAATTTAATTTTATGTTCTAAATTATTATACTTAGCGCAGCGATTTGCCATCTCAACAAATTCTGCTTGAATCTCCACACCAATTAGATCACTTGCATATGTTTTACCTGCTAATATGAAAGGAATTATACCTGTACCAGTGCATAAATCAACAACCTTAGCATTTTTTCTTACTTTAGCAAAATTAGCAAGTAGTACTGCGTCCACACCAAATCTAAATGCATTCTTTTTTTGAATAACATGAATACCCTTTAACTTAAGATCATCTAAAGTTTCATCATTTCTTAAAAACTCCATTCTGTATCTCCTTTCTATAAATTTTACGTTTAACATATACATATCAATAAAATAATGATACCCCAGTTTACTATTTTATAATTCCTTCTATCATTCCTAGAAAAATACTTACTGCCAAAAGATCTGCAGCCCCACCTGGGCTTAAATTTTTCTTAATAAAATATTCATTTATATTCTCCAATTTTTCCTTTGCCTGAAATTGCTTCATTCCCCCAGCCTCTAAAAATTCTCTTGAAATAGACTTAACCCTTAATAAACTGTCTATCCCACCTCTAATAATTACATTTGTATCTTCACCCTCTGCCATAAGATTTATTATAATCTCTAAAAATAAATCATTCATTGAGAATTGCTTATTAATAGCCCAATTTCTAATTACCTGTAATGCGCCCTTTTGCACTGTTATAAAACCACTCTCTATTTCCCCTCGTATTCCTTTATATCCGTATTCTTTATATAACCTTTCTCCATGAGTTAATGTTTTTATATTAGAAATATTCTTAAAGTCTCTTAGCGTCAAATCTTTTGTAACCTTCTTAACTTCCTCAAAAACCACTTCCATAGAATAGTTTTTAAATCCATATTTTTTATAAATATTACCTATAACCGCTGATAGTATTCCTACTGAAAAAATAATACCTTTATGAGTATTTACACCATTTGTAGCCGCAAACATTGCCTTTTCACATTGAATACCATGTACTCTTATTTTGCTTAAAAGTTCAGTATTATCAGAGTCATCAAAACATAATCCTTCTAAAGCACATTGAAAAAAGCCTCTATATAATACGGAACTACTTGCCATAAAGGTAAAAAAGTCCATATCCTTATGAGACCCTGAGTTATCTCTATCCACGAGGCCTGGTTTAGGGGTAGTACTTACCTCATAAAGTATGGCTCTTTGTGCGAGAGCTGCAATATGATTTGCTAATTCCTCTTTGTTTTTCAAATATCTCACCTTAATCTTTCATTGCTAGAATAACAATTTTAATATAATCTTTTAAATATTTCTTATTTTATACATTGCTATGACCTCTTCAGAATATGTTATTACTTAAAGTTTAAACTAAAATGCAAAAAAAAGCGAGTGTTATTACTACATGCTCTATTATCACAATAACTACTATAATCATTACTAGTAAAATTGGTAACATCATAGCTTTATTATTTAATCTTAATTTAATTGTTTTAGGTACAAATTGAATATTCATTCCGCTATACTAATCTAATTAATTATAAGACTACTAATAGTAAACATTGTTGAATATATATTAATTATATAATAATCGATTTTAATGAGGTTAAAAATGCAATTAATATTATATCCTTTTAAAAATATAGTTTTCAATAAAAATTCAGTGTTATTAGATGCTTCTTTCCTGCTCAGCTTAATATATGATGATGATGTTAAGCATAGTGATTGTCTATCATGTTTAAAACAACTTTCTGAGGGGAGTTGTGATTTCTACACTACCAGTATCATATCTGCAGAAGTTTTAAATAAAATACTTTATAAATTATTCATTAGTGACATTCAATGTAAAATAACCAACAATAGTCCCTACAACTCAAATGACAACATTAAGTCCATAACAAATAGCTTTAGCCGCCATGATACAAAGATATTAAAGGAAAAGAAAAAAGACAGACTTATTCACATTCCATATAAAAGATATTTTGATAATATTTCTAAGAATTCTATGAAAAGAAACTTACTTAACATCTATTACAGTAAGTCCGTAGAAATAATTTCAGAGCTAGAAAAAATTATTAATATAAAATACCTAAATATTTCTGAAGAATGTGTATCCCTAGTTAAAAATTTTATGTGTGAAAATTTATTGTCTGTGAACGATGCTTTTCATCTAGCTACTGCCCAGCATAATAATATAGATTTTTTACTTACTTTGGATGGTGATTTTATTTTTGCTGAAAGTAGTCAAATAAAAATACTTAAAATTTAATTCTTTTCCTCTAATGTAGTTAATTCAACTTGATAACTCATTTTTAGATATTTATCCCATAAAAAAGAAGTGCAATTTTGATTATCTCAAAATTCACTTCTTTCTTATAGCTATTATTTTGGAATACTAAGAAGTGATCCTTCTTTGATAGCATTCTCATCTATAATTTTGTTTGTTTCTTTCAACATTTCTATAGCTTGTTTTATCCCATATGAAGGCATGCTACTTTTAGCAATTGATGTCAACGTATCTTGTTTTTGAACAGTGTATTCATTCATATTTGCTTGTGAAACTACAGCCTTTGAATTTTCGTCTACTTTTTCATAAGGAATGACTATCTTTTGACCTTCTGAAATCTTGAAAGATTCATCTATACTATTTCTACTTTTAATAAATTCGACGATTTTGCTTTGTTCATGACTAGGCATATATGTTTTTACTATACTATACACTGTATCATCTTTTTTAACAGTATATAACCCAACACTAGTTTTATCATTTATAAAAGCAGTATCCATTTCATTAGTGCTTTCCACTTGAGTATTCTCAACTTCTTTTGGCACCTCACTAGGATTTAGGTTACTTTCCTCATTCCCATTCGTTAATGCTTCATTATTGTCTATAGGTATTGAATTTTCGCTTTGCACTATACTAGCATCTGGTAATTTTACATTAGAAGCACTTTCTCGTCCTCCGATAAACCTTACAGCTAAAAATACTCCTAAGATTACTACAGCTATAGTAGATATGCTAATTATTCCTTTTTTCATTGTCATATTTAAAACCCCTTTCATATTTATTAATAAATTTTTTATATTTAAATTATTGACATAATATAGAAATTTAATACATGTAATTAATTTATATATATTAAAATAATCCAAATAAAATTTTTACAAAAGTTACCTACATTTTATGAATTTTACGAAGTACGCAAATTAGGCTGTTAACCTATAAATATAAGTTAACAGCCTTTATATATTAATTTGTTTCATTTGCGTATTTACTACTTTCTTTCTATTTGATTCTTGATTTCTTCACCTGTCATTCCAGTTGCATCGATTATTGAAGTTTTTGATATAGTATCCTCTACTCCCATAATATTTTGATTTTCACCTGTAACAATAACTGCATCATACCTATTTAAAAAATTACCTGCATTTTTTTTTCTATTCTCAAATTCTTTAACTGTATATCCTTCTTCAGATAAATAATCCGCAACTTCCTTTAAACCCTTTTGTACTGCTATTTTTTTCATGTTTTACGCCTCCCTTCAAAATTATTATCTCCAAATTAAAAAAGCATATTCAAATGAAGTCATTCAAGCTTTACTTTTTAACCAAAAACAGATAAAAAACCAGGGAAAGGCTATAATGTATCCTATAGCTTTCCCTGGTTTTATTTCATATAACTGCATACCCGGCTTCTTCGATAGACTCAATTAAATTATCCAATGAAACAAAATAATCATCATATATTATCTCTACTTCTTTACTTTCACTATTTAATTGGCAAGCAATTACTCCTTGATTATTTGATATTGCTGCATTTACATTACTAATATCATCTGAAGTACTCATATTGCATAATTTAATAACTGACTTCATCTTTACCCCCCCTAGTTATCTTTAAGTAATTCTTTTACTATATATGAATCTTCCCCATTTCCAGCTAACTCCAATTTAATATCTTCCACATTTACAGCATCTTCATAACTTCCAGAAATTAATGTTAAATCTTCGATTTTAACCTCTACTATTTCTTCATCACTACCATTAAGTTTTATTTTTATTTTTACAGCTTCTTTTACAACACTATTCCCGATAACATCTGCTCTTCCATAAGGCGTATCTACTACAGATCCTAAAGTAGGTAAAGTTCTTCTTATTCGCTCGTAAGTATCCTGCTCATAGTTTAAGCAACACATAAGTCTCCCGCAAATACCTGAAATTTTTGTAGGATTTAATGATAAATTTTGTTCTTTGGCCATTTTTATAGATACTGGTGCAAATTCTCCTAAAAAAGTTGAACAACACATGGGTCTACCACACGGTCCAAGCCCACCTACCATTTTTGCCTCATCTCTAACTCCTATTTGTCTAAGTTCTATTCTGGTTCTAAATACCGCCGCTAAATCTTTTACAAGTTCCCTAAAATCAACCCTTCCATCAGCTGTAAAGTAAAATATAACTTTATTATTATCAAAAGTATACTCCACATCTATGAGTTTCATATCAAGTTCATGTTTATGTATCTTTTCTAAACATACTTCATATGCTTCTTTTTCTTTTCTTTTGTTTTCTGTGTCTTTTTCTGCATCTACCTCTGTAGCCCTTCTTATAACACATTTAAGAGGAGATACTATATCATCTTCTCTTATTTCCTTTATGCCAATGACACATTCTCCAAATTCTATCCCCCTTACTGTTTCAACAATAACCGTATTGCCCTTTTCAATTTCTATATTGTTTGGACTAAAATAATATATTTTACCAGCTTTTTTAAATCTCACTCCTATTACTGTAACCATGTTAAATCATCTCCTTCGCAGCTGCATATTAACGACTTCAGAAGGAGATTTAACTACCACTGAAGTTTTATTTTTGCTAATGTAAGTACCCCTTTGTATTCCTCTGGGTCAGATAAGTGGGAAACTTTCCTTCTGAAATGTCGTTAAACCTCCTGCATTTTAAGTAGCATTACTTCAAACGCTAACCCTGGGTTAACGTTCCTATCTAAATTTTCTCTAGTATCATTTATTATATTTATAATACCATTTAATTTGTTAAATGAAAATATATTAGCTAATTCTTTTATACTTAATAACTTATCAATGTTAATAATTAATTTTTCTTCTTCAATTTCTTTATATATTATAGTATCCCTAATATATGAAAGAAATGCAGTTAATATTTCTTCGAAACTTTCCTTTTGATTAGATAACTTTTTTTCATATTTAATTAATTCTTCAGTTCTAACACTACCAAGCTTAAGCAATATTTCCAAGGTAATATCGCGAATTTCCTTGAAATTTTTATCTCTAAGAAATTTTTCAGCCTTTCCTGGTATTCCATCACTGAAAGCAACAATAACTCTGATCTCATCTATTTGTAAATCAGAATAGTTTATTTTTAAAAACTCTTCCATCTCATCTATATTTAAGTTCTTTAGTTTATGTATTTGACATCTTGATTTTATTGTATCCAAAATGACTTCTATATTTTCACATAATAAAAGTATAGTAACATTTTTAGGTGGCTCCTCAATTGTTTTTAAGAAAGCATTTTGAGCTTGCACTGTCATTTTATCCGCGTGGTAAATAATAATAACTTTTTTATCCCCTTCATAAGGCTTTTTATTAATTTCTTCAATTAAAGTTCTTATAGAATTGACACCAATTGTGCTTTTATTTTTTTCTATTCTCCATTCCACCAAATCAACATATTGCCTATCAAAATTCTTTCCCAAAATTTTAAATCCTATGTCCCTCGCTAGTTCACTCTTACCTATTCCGTCCTCTCCAACTAACAGATGAGCATGTGATAACTTATCTAATTTTATGGCTTTACTTATTTGATTCTTTATACTATTATGACCTATAATGCTCTCAAAACTCATTTTAGTCCTCCATACAGAGAAGCAAGTATAGATTTATATACTTGCTTCTAATTAGTTATACCTTTATAAACTTATCTACATCAACTACAAATACATTTGCTCCACCTACGTCCACTTCAATAGGAAATGGCATGTATACTCCAGTGGATCCCGCTACAGGTGAAGGTGAGGATATTATTTGCTTTCTTTCTTTACATACATCCTCAATAATAGTTAAAACTTCATCTACCTTTTCCTTCTCTACACCTATTAGTAATGTTGTATTTCCTGATTTTAAAAATCCACCCGTAGTAGCTAGTTTTGTAACCCTAAAACCCTTATCTGTTATTTCCTCAATTAAATCATTTGCGTCATCATCTTGTACTATTGCAATAACTAACTTCATTTAATACCATCCTCCTTATAATTTTATTTTGTTAATCACATTTATTATATCTTTATGTATTTCATTAGCATTTCTATTACCATCTATTACTTCTATTTTACCATATATTTTACAAATATCTAAGTAACCTTCAAAAACTTTTTTATGAAATTCGTTTCCACTGTTTTCTAAACGATCTAAAGTCCTTTGCATTTTCTTTCTCTTTAATCCTTCTTCATAAGGAATGGTAATCATAAATGTTAAATCTGCTTCGAGTCCATCAAGCGCTGCTTCGTTAATACTCTTTATTCGATCCATTCCTAGTCCGCGACCAATTCCTTGATACACCATTGAAGAATAAACAAAACGATCACATATAACCATCTTACCCGCCCTTAATGCAGGCTTTATAACCTCACTTACTAGTTGTGCACGAGATGCTGCATAGAGTAATGCTTCACATATATAACTCATACTAGAATTAGCATTGTCGAGTATTATGTCCCTGACTTTTTCACTGATTTCTGTGCCTCCTGGTTCTCTTGTTCTTACTACTTCATATCCTAATTCTTTTAAATACTTTTCTAATAACTCTATTTGAGTAGTTTTCCCTGAACCATCTGGGCCCTCTAACGCTATTAGCCGACCTCTTTCCATGCAATCCCCTCCACCTTTTGTGTATTTAAGAATATAAATAATATTATTATATTTCTACCGTTGCTACTTTTCCCTCATTAATTCCAAGCACTGTTACATTGCTACACAAGTAATATTCTATGATAGCTATTGTATTCTCATCTAACCTTTCTCCAGGCATTATAATAGGTATTCCTGGTGGATATGGAACTATTGCTACTGCACTTATCCTACCACCTGAATTCCTTAGTTCTACCATAGTTTTTTCTCTATCCATTACTTCATATGGGCACATAATTGGCATTGGAATATCATAATCCACAAGCCCTACATATTGCTCCTTTAAAGTGTTCATATCGCAGTTTTTCAGAGCCATGTATAACTCCTCAAAATCTTGCTCCTTATTAAAGGGAGTGAATATTAAAACTACATTTCTACTATCACTCATCTCAGCTTGAATTTTGTTTACTCTTAAATATTGTAATAACTTATGTCCACTGTAACCTTTAGGTACATTTATTATATACCTAGTTAAATCC
>JBLHPD010000214.1:0-8028 GCA_047624165.1 Clostridium sp.
TATATGTGTAGAAGGAACTAATAATATTGTAGAGGTTAGAAATAGTGGAAAAACAATAAGTCCAGATAAAATAGAAAATATATTTAAAAGAGGATTTTCTACTAAAGAAGGAAATAACAGGGGATATGGACTTTATAATATAAAGAAAATAGCTGAAAAAAATGGCACCGATGTTCAGCTATTTTTTGAAGAAAATTATACTATTTTTAAAATAATGTTCCGTTCATGACCCCAAATATACGTTATGAGGCTTTTGTATTGTTTTATATTAAAGAAATAAGTAATATCTAAAGTGTAAGGTAAATTCTTTGAATTTAAAGGAGGTTACACTGATATGATTAGTATGTTTAATATTTATAACAATGACCCGATGGGAATGGTAATATTCACATATCCATTATTAGTTCTTGTAATATCTTTAGTAATGCAACTTATATTTAAGAAAATGTTTGCTATTTTGCTGATTAACTTTGTATTTTGGTTGATTGCAGCATTTACTATATTTAATTCAAGTTTCTTAATATGGTGTTTCGTATATACATTCATATCTTTTCTTGGAACAGTAATAGGAGATTTAATTATTATATTTAAGAATGAATTTACTCGCAAAAGAAAAAACCTATAAAATTTATAGGTTTTTTTCTTTGAATTCCAAATACCCCTTTTTTCTTAATTTACAAGAAGGGCAGTCACCGCAACCATTACCTTTTATTCCATTATAACAAGTTAAAGTCTGATTTTTAACTATATCAAGTACACCTAAGTCATAAGCCATTTTCCAAGTTTCAGCCTTGTTAATCCACATTAAAGGTGTTTCAATTACATAATCATAACCCATAGCTAAGTTTAGGGTAACATTTAAGGACTTTATAAACACATCTCTACAATCTGGGTAGCCACTGAAATCACTTTGAGATACACCGGTTATAATATTATTTATTCCTCTTTGTTTTGAAAATACGGCTACAAAGGTTAAAAATAATAAGTTTCTTCCATCTACAAAGGAATTAGGCACGCTATCACTGGGTGCTTCCTTGTCCACTTCCATATCTTTTCTTGTTAATGAATTTGGTGCTAGTTGATTTAATAGGTTTAAGTCTAAAGAATGATACTCAATATCGTGCTGTTTACATATATCTTTAGCACAATCGAGTTCTAATATATGTTTTTGATTATAATCAAAAGATACAGCTATGACCTTTTTATATTTTTTAAGCGCCCAAAATAAACAAGTTGTGCTATCTTGTCCACCGCTGAATACTACTACTGCTTTTTCTTTATCCATAGTTAGTGTGCCTCCCTTTAACGTATATAAAGTATTTTTTATTTAGTATAAAGCATCATTAATTTATTATTTAATATTACATCAGTATTGAATCTTCCTCTGAAAGTAGTTGACATTGTTTTAGTGCCTGGTTTTTTTATTCCACGAGTTGTCATGCAGCCATGTTCACCCTCTATAATAACAGCCACG
This sequence comes from Clostridium sp., assembly GCA_047624165.1. Taxonomy (GTDB): domain Bacteria; phylum Bacillota; class Clostridia; order Clostridiales; family Clostridiaceae; genus Clostridium_AD. Next base: position 1,475 of record JBLHPD010000214.1, read on the forward strand.
TCGCTTGAACTCGTTACTATCTGCATAATCTCAGCTATGTCTGTTCCTATTCTTTCTTGAAGCTGCAATCTTCGACCTACCATATCAGCTATTCTTGCGATTTTACTTAAACCAATAATCTTTTTAGTTGGAACGTATGCAACCGAAACTTTCATATTATACATAAGGGCTAAATGATGTTCGCAATGACTAAAGATTTGAATATCCTTCATTATCACTATATCAGGGCAATCCTCTTTAACTATTAAATCATCTTGAAAGGTTGTATTAAACATTTCTGCAATTTCACTGTTGCTGTAGCACATGCCAGCAAACACTTCTTCATACATTTTAGCTACACGGGTAGGTGTATCTTTAAGGCCTTCGCGAGATGGATCATCACCTAAAGCTATTAAAATACCCTTTATATGTTCTTCAATTGCTGTTGTATCAATTAATTTTTTATCAATTGTCATAAGTTTATACACCTCTCTTATTTGGATCCCAAATGATCTTATGAAGTTGAATTTGAAGATTAACACCATTCATTTTATTATCTTTCATAAATTCTACAATCTTCTCAAGGTCAATTTGCCCAAATACTGGACTAATATACACATTCGTTCTACTTGAAAGCTCATATTTATCTATTATGTATTTGGTCCTTTGTAAATCTTCCATGCAACTTGCCACAAATTTAACTGTATCATTATAACTTAAATATTTAAAATTATTTAAATTCATTTTATCTTCCATATTGCTTAAGGGTAGTTTATAATCCATATTAAAACTTGGTGGATTTTCTAATCTAGAAAATTTATCTATCAGAACACTGCCATTAGTTTCAATTTCAATATGAAGCGACATATCTTTAGAAAGTGCTTCTAATAGTTCTATAATTCCTTCCTGTAACAGAGGCTCGCCTCCGGTTAAGGTTACATTTCTAATTTGGGTAGATTTGATATATTTATATATATCAACAGGCGTCATGAAATCATAAGGTACATCTTCCTTATTAGCCCAAGCGGTATCACAGTAGCTACAATTTAAATTACAGCCTGCAAATCTTATAAACACTACTAGTTGTCCTGATAGAGGACCTTCTCCGTTAACACTTATAAACTTTTCGACTACTTTAAATTTCACTTTAACTTACCACACTTTCTTCATATGATGCACTATTAGTAGGCGTTTCATAAACTGTAGTTCTTTTTATGGGATATCCTTTATCTTTCATTAGTTTAAAGAAAAATGCTGCAAAGTTTTCTGCTGTTGGTCTAAAATCAACCACAATTACATTAAAACCATCTTGATTTATACAATTTAAAGTGGCATCTCTCATGGTGTTTTCTTGCACTATTAAGGCATGGTCATAAGAATCTACCATAGCTTTAACATCTTTTTTAAAATCACCAAAATCTATTATCATGCCGTCAAGTTGTCCGCCACGTACCAAGGTTTCTGATTGTATTTCAACTTCAACCTTCCACCTATGTCCGTGGATATTTGCGCATTTTCCTGCGTATCCAGAAAGAAAATGTGCACTGTCAAAGCTATGTTCTGTCTTTAAAATATACATGTAGGACATTCCTCCTAAAATTTATATTGATTTGACTAATATTTTACTGGAAATATTTGTATCCGCTATATTTTACAATTTTGCATAAATATTAAATGTCAAAACCTACTCCTAAGAAATATTTAAACAAAAAAAGCTACCTAAAACGGTAGTTACGTCCTAGTTTTGTTTAGAGACAGGATGGTTTAGAACTGTCTTATTTAGGTTTTATAATTACTAATTTTACAATAAGTTGTGAGGTATGTCAAATGAGGTATATTAAATTTCAAATTAAGTTTACTTTAGAGTCAAAATGTGTAATAATATAAAGTTGTAAAAGCATATTTAGACATAGTATTTATGGAAAATTTTAATTATTTATATGAAAAATAATGTTGTAAGTGAGGAATGAAAATGAAAATTGGATTTGATCAGAAGAAATATTTAGAAGAGCAATCAAAGTACATTTTAGAAAGAGTTAATAATTATGATAAGTTATATTTGGAATTTGGGGGTAAGCTTTTTAATGACCTTCATGCAAAAAGAGTTTTGCCAGGATTTGATGAAAATGCAAAAATTAAACTATTACATAAGCTAAAGGAAAAAGTTGAAGTTATTATTTGTGTATTTTCAGGTGATATAGAAAGAAACAAAATAAGAGGTGATTTTGGGATCACCTATGATCTAGATGTTTTAAGGTTAATTGATGATTTGCGTGCTTATGATCTAGATGTAAATAGTGTTGTAATAACTAGATATGATGGTCAACCAGCAACTACAATCTTTATTAATAAGCTTGAACGTAGAGGTATAAAAGTATACAAACACAGGGCAACTGCGGGGTATCCATCAGATGTTGATGCAATTGTAAGTGATGAGGGATATGGTAGCAATCCATTTATTGAAACTACAAAATCGATAGTTGTTGTAACAGCTCCAGGACCAGGAAGTGGAAAGCTAGGTACTTGCCTCAGTCAGCTTTATCATGAACATAAGAGAGGTAGAGCAGCTGGTTACTCAAAATTTGAAACCTTCCCAGTATGGAATGTTCCACTAAAACATCCGCTAAATATAGCTTATGAAGCCGCAACAGCAGATCTTAATGATATAAATATGTTAGATTCCTTCCACTTTGATGCTTATAATAAGATATCTGTAAACTATAATCGGGATATAGAAGCTTTCCCTGTGCTTAGGCGAATTATAGAAAGGATAACTGGAGAAGATGCTGTTTATAAATCTCCAACAGATATGGGAGTTAATAGAGTTGGTTTTGGAATTATTGATGATGAGGTTATCAAAGAGGCATCTAGGCAAGAGGTTATAAGAAGGTATTTTAAAACTGGCGTTGAATATAAAAAAGGTTATATAGATAAAGAAACTTTTGAGAGGGTAAAGCTTCTTATGGAAGAGCTTAACCTAAAACAAGAAGATAGAAAAGTGGTTATTCCTGCAAGAGAGCGCTGCGCTACATTAAAGCAATGTTCCAGCAAAAATGAAGCTTGCCCAGCACTTGCAATAGAGCTTAATGATGGAACGATATTAACTAGTAAAAGTTCAGATACAATGGATGCAACAGCTGCGATAATTTTAAATGCTGTTAAATATTTCGCAAATATAGCTGACGAGATTCATCTTATTTCTCCAGTTATACTCGAACCTATTATAAACTTAAAATCAAAAACTTTAGGAAGTAAAAAACCAGCTTTAGACTGTGAAAATGTGTTAATTGCACTTAGTATATGTGCTGTTACTAATCCGACGGCTCAGGTAGCTATGGGAAAATTACCAATGTTAAAAGGATGTCAAGCTCACTCAACTACAATTATAAGTACAGCTGATGAACAAACTTTCAGAAAACTTGGTATAGATATAACCTCTGATGCAGAATATGCAACTGAAAGTCTTTACTATAATAATTAATAATAGCTGATAATTTAAGAAGCAAGCTATTTCTAAGCCACATTACCTATATTCAATAGGAGTGTGGCTATTTTTTTGTTGAAAATTTTGTTATATATACTCAATTATAATATATTATCACAGATTGATTAAAAAACTTAAGTCCTTTTTTAACTAAAAAAACCTTATTTATGATAAATTATCATTTAGTTAATTTAAAAGGTTATTAAAGAACATTTTTTTTTGAACTTAACTTAAATATAATAGTATTTAATTCATTAATTATTAACTTACGTTAATAACGCTGTTGAAATTTGTAGGATGATTTATTGTTAATAATAACATGTAATTACAAAAAAAGTATTCGAATTGTACTATAATTTAAATGTAGTTTAAAATTAAATAATTGCGGATGATAATTTAAATGAAATCAGGAGGGGAAAATAAATATATGAAGTTAAATACGTTAGAAAGTCAGATGGTAATTGACATTTATGATGCCGATATGTTACCAGAAATGTCATTTGAAATTGAAAATTATATATTAACAGAGGAAGACGAGAAAAGGAAGAAACAAGAGTTTGCATTCCATTTAGGAAAATTAAAAAAATTAGGTTTTATAAAATATGAAGAAAAAGAAGCCTTTTTAAAAGATGGAATTCGTAGCACTAAATATAATAATAATGTAGCTATGATTTATGAAAATAGAATACACATAGATTCTAAAGGGATAAATTTAGTAGAGTGGAATAATCACAGTAATTCAGAAATTCTAAGACAAGAATATAGATGTGGCTAAAGGATTAGAATAGACGGTGAAAAGTGTCTATTCTATAGAGCTCAGTTCATGGTGTAGTCTTTTTTTATTTGTGAGGGATAAATTGTAAATTGTTATCCCCCACTTATAGAAGTATATCCTATAAAAACTTACTTCCATAATAGCAGCATCCAATGGCTCCGTTAAATTGTGGATGCTTAATGGATACTATTTCTTCATAATCTTCTTTTAAATATTTTTTTATTGCAGCATTATTAGCAACGCCACCTGTTAAAATTAATTTTTCTCCTCTAAATCTACTTAAAAGAGGTCGAAGCCTCTTGTATAGCGAGTAGTTAACACTAGAACACAAACAATCGATCGTTACACCTTCAGCTATTTTACCAATTAACTCTGACTCAGAAAAAACTGCACAGGTTGAATTAAGTTCCACAGGATTTTCATAATGAACACTCATGTCATCAAGGGATATTTCAAGTACATTTGCCATATTCTCTAAATATCTGCCACAGGATGCAGCACACTTTTCATTAAGTTCTAGATCAGTGGTGATACCTTTTTCAACTTTTACAACCTTAACATCTTGGCCACCTACATCTAAAAGTATAAAGTCCTTTAAGCCAGTTTGATAAAATCCTCCATATACATGGGCTTTTATCTCATTTATTGGGGTGAATAGTAATAAATCAGTATTATTTTTCCCATAGCCTGTAGACACAGCCTTATCAATTTTACCAATATCAAGCTTTTCTAAATTGACAATAACCTTACCATTAAAGTCACAGTAATTTCTGTAAAAGTTCATGGTACTCACTTTCGCCTTATGTATTATTTTATTGTCTTCCATTAAAACAATTTTAACCTCGCGGCTTCCAAGGTCTATACCTAACACTCGCATTTTACGACCTCCTTCAAATCTAGTAGCATATCAAGAAAAGCTTCTAATCTAAGTTTTGTTCTTGCATCTAAGGAATTTAATTTGTCTCCTTCAATATTTAATATGGGAATATCTAATTTTTCTTTTAAAACAATATGTTCTACGGCTCTATAGCAAAAGGCTTGAGTGTAATGAATTATACCATCTAATTTTCGCTCATGGATTTGCTTTTGTAATTCATTAATCCTAAATTCACTATTATAAGGATAAGTGTAGTCGTAATATTGCTCGAATATATCTAAAGCACTTTCAACTCTTGGGAAAGCAAATTCTCTTTGAACTTCATTGTATACAAAATTAGCATTAAACTGCTCAACAAACTCATATACATCTGAAGTCATAGGAGGAACCCCTATGTATCCAAGTCTTAACTTTCTAATTACTGGTTTTCTATTTTTCATATCATAAATAACTTTTTTTAGTTCAGTTTCAAAGGCATCTATATCTCCATTAAAATCACTTGTGCTCACTTGATATAGATGATTTTCAAAGCCTGTTACCTTATTATGAATATAGGTCAATTCGTCAATTTCTCGAACTAAGGCACGAGTTTCATTTAGCCTTTTTCTAACAAATTCAACTTCTTCAATTGTTACATTAAAGGCATTCATAAATTTATTTATTTCATGTTCTACATCCTCTGCCAAGTGACTATGAGGAAAAGAGAAGGGATAAACTTTAATCCCTTTTAACTTAAGTACGTCAATAAGGGCTTTTGTATTAGAACAATCGCCTTCTACAACTCCAACTATCTCAGTGATATGATTTGAGAGGCACGCTCCATAAATTCCCTTTGTCCAAGTGCAGAGGCTTTTAGGAAAACCATCTCTTTCTGCAATGTCTATATATTTCATATAATCCGTAGAGGTTATAAAAACATTATTTAAATCTATAGGGGTATAACCTGCGGCAATAAGAACCTCTACTGGTACGGTTGTTGTTAAGCCTATTTTTTTCATTATAAGTCCTCCTAAAATAAACCATTTAAAAACAAAAAAACTACCTAAAACGGTAGTTACGTCCTAGTTTTGTTTATAGACAGGATGGTTTAGAACTGTCTTATGAAGTTTCATATTTATAAAGTTTACTATATGATACTGTGGATGTCAAATAGATATTATTTTTTACGAAGCATAGGTCAAGGATAAATTATTATAAATTATAACGTTTCTTTTTAATGCAACATATATTATATTGAATAAATAATATTTGTTAGTTATTTATTCATAATTAAATTAAAAATTGTAGAAATGATAAAAATGTGAAAATATATCTTACAGTATTAAATATAGTATAAATTTAAAATTAGTTTAAAATATCAAAATTTTGTTACTACTCAGGCATTCCCTATAGGGAATGCCTGTGATAATATAAAACTATGGTCGTAGACCTCCTGTCTA
>JBLHPD010000215.1:0-8017 GCA_047624165.1 Clostridium sp.
TAGTTTTATATTATCACAGGCATTCCCTATAGGGAATGCCTGAGTAGTAACAAATTTTATAAAAACTTAATTAAATTTAAATGATACAAAGTAATCTATATATCATAAATCTTACTCATGTTTCTTATACTATCTATAATTTCTTCTCTAAGCACTACTGGTTCTATAACTTCAGCATCTGCACCAAAGCCCATAATCCAAAGCTTTATGCCATAGGTACCATTACAAACAAATTCATAAATAAAATAGTCTTCATTTTCTTCTATTAGATTTCCTTCAAGCAAACTTTTTTCAGTTACTACCTTGTAGCAGCGTTTATTAAATTTAACCTTTACTCTTGTTTCATCTCCCCCATACATATACCAGGTTCTTTTAAGGTAGTCATACACATTAAACTTACAGTCCCTCTTTCCATCTTCTTCTAAAATTTCTACATTCGATATTCTATCTATTCGAAAGTGTAGCAAGCAATCTTTTCTTTCTAAATATCCGATAATATAGTATTTCCCAAGTTCACAAGCAAAACTATAAGGTATTATTGTGTGAGTTTTATGATTTCCCACAGCTGAAATATAACTGAATCTTACCTTTTTCTCTTCAGCTATAGCCTTTCTTAAGTTTTTAATATTAAATTCAATATATTGATGATCAATATTAGAATTTTTCTCAAAATATAGCATATCCCTTAACTTCTTAGCTTCATTTTTAGGAAGTAACCCTAATAAGCTGTTTTTTATTACTGATATTTTCGTTTCCATAAAGGTTTGAGATTGTACAAGAGATGCTAATATTAGGTTTACATCATCTGCTGTAACAGGTTGGACATATTTATTGGCCTCAAGTATTCCATCCCCATTTACATCCTCTTCATCATTTACTCTATATATTCTTTCCGACTTGTCATATATAATATCCGTTTCCCATTCTTCATTTAATGCTTTTACATAGTTATGAATATTATCCGGTGAAGTTTCAAATATATCTGCAATTTGTTGTGGTGTTGTTGCCACACCAGATTTTATTAATCTAAAAGTTTCTATTAGTTTTCTACTTTTTCCATAATCTCTATAAGGTAACATAATATCAAGTCCCTTCCAATATGTCTATCTCAGCTGATTATATCAGAAAAACTTTGATATTACATAAAATTATATAGTAAGTTTCATTACAAATTCCTCCTAATAAAAATATTAAAAGTGGTTATAAGTCTTAAAAAAGTTATTATTAAATTTAATTAGATTTAACAGCATTATTAACTGTGACTTAGCTACCTAAAATCAATGGTTTCAGTGTTTTAATAGTTAAATGCAGTAAAGCATTGAATTAGATTCTTATTAAATTTAACCTTCTTATTGTTTAAAATGGTAATCTAGTAATCTAGTTATACTAAAAATATATATAAAGGTAAATTAAATTTTATGGTGAATATAACTAAGTATACATTAGTATATACATAATCTACATAATTACATCGATTTGTGACTGTAACCATTAAATATGGAATTCAGTTATTAATTATTTTAAACAATACAGAGGGGGCATAATTTGAAAAAGAAAATTATAAGTACATTTGTCGCTGCTTTATTCCTAGCAGGAACAACATCGTTTTTAGCCTTTGCAACGCTTCCTAGTGGAACTGTTGTAATTGGTAACAAATCATTTGACTTAGCTTATGCTAATGACGCTGAAAATTTTACAGAAATCACGAACGCAATAGTCCAAGGTGGAGCAATTTATGTTAAAGATTTTTCTGATAATTGGATAGACAATACCACAGGAATTATTGTAGATTCAAGTATTATACCTGGTGAATATGAAGGTGACGTCGATGTTATAGGTACAACTATTATTACATTTCCAGATAAAAATTTAGAACAAACAGTTCGAGATACTATAGAAAAACCTACTGGGAATATTTTAAAGAGTGATGTCGATAATATAACAACGTTAGACGCTGGTTCTAAAAATATAACAAATCTTTCAGGTATAGAAAATTTGACTAAATTAGCTAACTTAAGTTTATATTCTAATAATATTAGTGACTTACATCCTCTAGGAGGATTGACCAACCTTATAAACTTGGATTTATACGGCAATAAAATTAGCGACTTAACACCATTAAAAAAATTAACTAACTTAGTTAATTTGCATTTAGATTCCAATCAATTCACCGACCTCGCCCCTTTAAAGGGATTGACTAACTTGACTGATTTGAGCATTGGGGGTAATGAAATCAGCAACATAGACTTTTTAAAAGGACTTACTAACTTGATTATATTAGATCTATCTAGTAATTCAATTAGTGATTTAAGCCCCTTAGAAGGATTGAACAAATTAGATTACTTACATTCGAATTCCAATAAGATTAGTAATATAGAACCTTTATCAAAATTGACTAGCTTATCTAACTTGAGTTTAAATGACAATCAAGTAAGCGACATAAACTCTTTAGAGGGATTGACTAAATTGTCCGTTTTACAGTTAAATGAAAATCAAATCAGCAACATAGAACCTATAAAAAAATTGACCGAATTGACTATATTATATCTATATAATAATAAAATTAATGATACTGATATAAAATCTCTAAAAAGTTCATTGCCAGAATGTGATATTTATGAAAACCAAGCTTCTAGCATCCCTGTTAAAGAAGTAGAAAATGCAATAGACTTTAAATTTGATAGAGTAAAGAAATTCAGTGAAGGTCTTGCAGGCGTTCAGCTTAATGATAAGTGGGGATTTATTAATAAAAACGGAAAAATTGTTGTTGAACCACAATATGAATGGGTATTAGATTTTAGCGAAGGGTTAGCAGGGATTCCCGTTGGCGATAAATATGGTTTTATAAATAAAACTGGTGAATTCATCATTAAACCTCAATTTGATTTTGAGGGTGATTTCAGTGGAGGGTTAGCAAAAATCCAGCTTAACGGCAAATGGGGATTTGTTAATACAACCGGTGAAACTGTTATTAAGCCTCAGTTTGATAATGCACGTGATTTTAGAGATGGTTTAGCATTAGTTCAACTTGATGATAAATGCGGATATATTGACAAAACTGGTGAATTCATATTCAAACCTCAATTTGAAAATGGTGCACGTGATTTTAGTGAGAATCTAGCAGCTATTTGTGTTGATAATAAATATGGTTTTATGAATAAAACTGGCCAATTTACTATTAACCCTCAATTTGAAAATGTAGAAAATTTCAGTGAAGGTTTAGCAATGATTTATATTGATGATAAATGGGGGTTTATTGACACCACCGGCAAAATTGTTATTAAACCTCAATTTGAATATGGATATAATTTCAGTGAAGGCCTAGCAGTGGTTAGCCTTAATGGTAAATTAGGAGCTATTAATAAAAATGGTGATTTCATTTGCAAACCACAATATAATTGGCTATATGGTTTCAGTGAAGGGTTAACAGTAGTTAGCGATGATGACAATAAGTTTGATTTTATGAATAAAAACGGTGAAATTATTACTCAGTATAAATTTGATAATGCAATTAGTTTCAGTGAAGGATTAGCAGGTGTTAGTGTTGATGGTAAATGGGGATTTATCACTAATCCTCTTATTAAATAGTCACCATTAAAAATGGAATGCAAGTACACAATTTAGAATGGCCTATGTTTGAATTCTTAAATTGAGTTTTTGTAAGTTATGACCATTATTTTCTAGGAAATAAATATTATAACGGTAAGACTATAAACAAGATACAAATCAAAAGTTATTGATAAATCCTATAAAATTTGGTATTATTTATATAATGAAAATATTGGGGGTTTGATAATATGAGAATTGCACTTGAAGAACGTGACACACTCAACATACTTTATGCAAAGTCTGTAAATATGGCATAGACCTACAGTTTGCAAAGAGGTAATAATTATAGTTATCTTTATATTTAAAAGCCATATATATACAGGCTTTGTTTCCTTAATTTAAAATATAAATTTAAGGAGCTGAGCTTTGTGAAAAATAACAAAAGACTACCACTCATTTTTAGAGTGGTAGTTTTTTGTGTAAAGAATAATATAGAAATATCTTTTATCTTTAACTTTACATGTTTTAGCATTAAGATATTAGTGATGGAAGAAATTTTGATAAAAAATCCGTACTAAGTAAAGGGAGGTAAAACAAATGCTTGCAAACAATCTAAATATTGGTGAGGAAATAAGGGCGATTGCTCCATCTGGGAGTTTGAGTGGACTTAAGCAGGAGGTTTTTGATAGGGCTCTAAAATTTCTATCGGATAAGGGCTTTGTAATTTCCTTTTCAAAAAATAGTCGTGAAATTGATGAAGTTAATTCGTCAAGTATACAATCTCGTGTTGAAGACTTACATGATGCCTTTCTTGACAAAAATGTTAAAGCCATAATTGCTTGTAATGGTGGTTCTAATGTCAATCAAATTTTAGAGTATATAGATTACTCCCTAATAGAAAATAACCCCAAAATTTTATGTGGGTTTTCTGATATTACAGCGTTGCTTAATGCAATCTATGTAAAAACGGGGTTAGTCACTTATCATGGAGCGCTTTTTGCTTTTTTAGGATATGATGATAATATTGAGTATACATACCGCTATTTTAAAGAATGCCTTATGAAATCTGAGGCGTATTTTATTAAGCCCTCTGAGCAGGCAAAGGAATACTATGTAATTCAAGAGGGTTCTTGCCAGGGCGAAATTGTGGGGGGAAACCTTTGTACAATGAATCTATTGCAGGGTACAGAATTTATGCCTGACTTAAAAAACAAGATTTTGTTCCTGGAGGACAACAATGCTATGGGTGATTATTTCACATTTGAATTTGATAGAAATCTTCAATCACTTATTCAAACTAAAGGATTTGATGGAGTGAAAGGTATAGTATTGGGACGTTTTGACAGCAGTTGTAAAATGGATATAAATACTGTTAAAAAAATAGTTGCAACAAAAAAACAGCTTAAAAATATTCCAATTATATTCAATGTGGATTTTGGGCACGAGTTACCGTTTGTAACATTCCCAGTTGGTGGGGTTGCAAAAATTAAAGCGATAGATACATCTGTTTCACTGGAGATACTAAAACATTAACATTAAGTAATAAGTCTTATATATTGTCTGATTATAAAGAATTGGAATCCCATAGTTCTTTAATGGTACTAACAAATGGACCTGTTCCCATACCTAAATGAGTGTGATTTTAGCACAAATCATAGTATAATAGAAGATATCATATTATATAAGGAGACCAAAATGAAGAATCTAAGAACTCTCAATAAAAAAAGGATAGATATTGATGAATTACAACAATACCTTAACATATCAGAATATATAGAACTAGCAAGTGCCGTAACTAATTTAATTAATGATGAAGTTATAATGCCTATAAAAAGTAGTAAGCTAAATGGCAAAAAACCCGCTTTATATAATAGATATACCATAATAGATGAGAAAGAAGATATATCTATGTATACATCTGAATTATCATATGGTATTAATATTGGGTTAGATAAAACTTATTATATTAAAAACATTGATAGATATAAAGATGACAGGAAATTCATACTTTCATTAAGTAAATTTCTTGATAAGCGAATGATTCTGCTTAATACACAAGTATCAGCCAATGAAAGAAGTTTTCAAATTTGGGAAAGAGAAAAATTTCTTAGCCGCGAAGGTGGAAAAAGAATACTCAAAAACCTTAACTTATCTGTAGAGTTTCTAAATATTTATGATACTACGGAGCCTCTTTCCTATTATTCTTATAGCAAAAACTCACCACAAAAGATATTAATACTTGAAAATAAGGATACATTTTATAGCATGAGAAAACATCTTATTGGAGGAAAAAGTAGAATATTCGGTGAGAATATATCTACATTAATATATGGCGGAGGTAAAAATATATATAGAACCTTTGAAGATTTTGAGGTTTGTGCTGAGCCACATCTTATAGATAAAGGTAATGAAATTTTATATCTTGGAGATTTGGACTATGAGGGTATAATAATTTATGAAGGGTTATATAAAATTTTTAAAGATAATTTCAATATAAAACCCTTTGTTAAAGGCTATGAATCTATGATAAATAAATTTACTGAGGAAAATATAAGTTTACCAAAAACAAAAGATGGGCAAAATAGAAACATAGGACAAGTATTTACAAAAGAATTTAGTAAATTGTATAGAGATTCTATTATGAATATACTTACCTCAGATAAATACATTCCACAGGAGATATTGAATATTAGTGATTTTTGAGAGAGTAAATAGTAAGATTCTTAGTAAATTTTATGGGAGGATTTAAAAATGCGAGTAGAATTTCTTAAAGATTTTAATGTAAGAATGAAGAAGGTTGGAGCGTATGTTCTGCTTTGCAAAAATAGTATGTTTAAAAACACATGGAAGAATTATGGCTTTGAGGAAACTCATGAATACATAAATTTAATTTTTGCAGTTATGCTTTACATAATGGAGGAGTCTTTAAAGGATGAATACTGCACTATGGATAGTATAGGTAGTTTCATTGATGATATTAATATGAAATATTTCAAAAAATCCCTAAGTTATGAGCAGTGTAAGGACCTTGGTGAATTCATTGTAAATATAGTATTGTGTGATGAAGGAAAAGCAATGTATTTTAAAGGTTTTGACTTTAAAGAAGGAGAATACGATGATATATACATAAGTTTTGTTTCTAATAAGATAGTTTATGTTGATGATGTGGTAAAGAGAACTTCTTATTATTTAACAGATGATGGTTATTCCCTCCTTTTATCTACTTTAGAAATTGAAAGCAACATGAAACTCACCATTCATGAAATGATTTTTAAACTTCACCTAGAAAAAGCTAGTTATGATAAGGCTGTAGATGATATTAAGAATATATTTAATCTTCTTAGAATACAACTTCAGAAAATGCATGATGCTATAAGAAGAATTAGGCAAAATGCTCTTAATTATTCTGTAGACGAATATAAACAATTATTAGAGGGTAATATGGACTCTTTAAATGCAACAAGAAAGAAATTTAATGAATATAGAGTCATGGTTAACCTTAGAATACAAGAAATTAAAGAGCAGGGAATAAATATTAAAAAACTTAATGACAAGGAACTTGAAAACTTAAAATTCTTAGGAATAATTGAGCAATATCTTGGCAGGGCAATTGAAGAGCAGCAAAAGATATTAAACTCTCATTTTGATTTCAAAAGCGTTTATTCAAAAGAATTAGAGGAAATGGCTTCCATGTCTCTTATAAAACGATTTAATATTGGAACAGATATCTACGACAAAATAACTGCAGACAGTTCAAAATTAGGTTCTATCGATTATATTTTAAGACCTTTATATAGATCACCTATTAATAAAAAGTATAATCTTAATAAGTGCCTGCAGTATCAGAAGCCTATAAAAGCAAAAGAACTTGAAGAAGATGAATTGGTGTCCTTTGAGGAAGGTCATTGGATTCAGGAAAAAAGAGAAAAAGCAAAAATAAAACTAACTAAATACAAAAGTTCTTTAAAAGTAATTCTAGAATTCGCCTCTGAAAAAGGAAAAATATCTCTTAAAGAAATATCTCAAAAAGTTAAGGAAGATCAAAATACTCGCGAAGTATTAATACCCACCGTTGAAATATTTAGGGAAATAATAATTGAACTTTTAAAATATAATCATGTTGATATATCAGAGCTTAAGAAAGAAAAAGAAGAAACTATATCAGTAAAAGAAAAGTTTGAATTTGAATTAAATGAAACTATATTAAACTTAGTTGCGGATCATATTGAGTTTCGTGATATTAAATATATTTATATTTCTAAAGTATTAAACAGCGCAGAAAAAATTAAATTTTACGGACTTCCAAGTGACAACGGTATAGTTAAAACTGTTATATGCTCAGATGTTACTTTTAAAGTAGAGAGGTAGTGATGAAACTTTATGTACAATACATACGATATAAATACTAGCAACAAAATATTTTATTACTTAATTCAAAATGGGGAACTTTCAGAAGAAAAGGAAAAAG
>JBLHPD010000216.1:0-7995 GCA_047624165.1 Clostridium sp.
ATTGTTTCAATAGATAAATTATCATAAAATTTAATACTACCCGATGAATTTGTGTATGTATTAGCATATTTATTTTCTTGTTTAAAAATATATACTGATAAAGAGGTTGCTGCATTGTTTTCGAAAGTGATTTTATGAGGACCATAATCAGATTTATAACTTACTTTAATATTATCAACGAGACCATCCGTTGGTGTATATGTTCCTAAAAAATTATTTGTACCGTTATCCTTGAGCTGAATTGTGTGATCAGCCATATTGCATATTTTTAAATCATTGGTAAGACCATTGTAAGTTATATCTCCAGTACTACCATCACTATTAGTTCCGGTTACTATTACAGAATCCTTATCCATTTGAATACTTAGATCATAATTAACCCCATTACTTGTTTGTGAATCATATGGTAGTTTTCTTTCAAAATTTACATTAGCTGTGAAACTATTTCCAACATTTTCATTTGAAACTACATAACTTATATCATGTCCAGGACTAGTGCCTGGCGTGTGAGGAAACTTTAAATCATAGGTGGCAATGTCCGTTTTAACAGTAACAATATTAGGAGTAGTAGTACCATCAGCTCTTAACTGCTCAATTATCTGTTGTGCAACAGCTACTGCATACTGCTTATTTTCTCCTCTTTTATTGTTTGTGATAGCAGATAAAACTATCATGATTAGAGGTATACTAACGATAGCGAATATAGAAATACTTATAAGAACTTCAATTAAAGTTTCGCCTTTCTTTTTAATAAATCTAGCTCTCACAATTTAAGCCCCCTATTGATTTTTAACGTTAACTGCACTTCCTTCACCTTTAACTGAAACCCTTGGGTTAGCACTATCATCATTAGATACATACATATTTACTACTCTTGAGGTTTTATTTATAACGCTGATATTTGCTCCTGCATTATCTGTACTAGAAATTCTTTTATTTGAAAATATTACAGCAGATATATCCTTATTAGCTGGTTTAAATTCTATGCCATTACCACTATATTGCTGTGGATACGAATTATTTCCTACTTTATATTTGAAGTAAAACTTTCCACCTACCTCAACAAAAACTATCTCTACAGCCTCGGCGCTATTTTCATCTCCATACACATAAGTTTTTCTGTCTTTATCATTATAGCTACCTAACATAATTGCTGGTAAATCAGAATTTACAGATCTTACAGACATTGCAAAGTCACTTACATTTTCTTTAGGTTTACTAGCCTCCTCAATAGTTGTACTTACCGCATTATTCGCAAAACCAGAACCAGCACCAACAAAAGGATTTCCCTTACCGCTTGGCACTTTATAATCCCACTTAAAGTCATCATTATCAATAAGCTTTGGAACACCATAAAACTCTAATATAATATTTCCTGATACAATACTGCCCTCTGCTGCAGCTGTATTTATATTACTTATAATTATCTTTTTATCGTAATTTTCTACTTGTCCTATAAAACTTATAAGTTCATCATAGGTGCCTTTAAAATCTAGTGTAACTTGCATTGTATATGCACCTAAAAGCTTTGAACTAACAGTTTTAGTAGCAGCTTTATCAGTAGTTGCAGCATTTGCTTCTACCTTGCTAGTATTTGCCTTTTCTATAACAGCATCTTTGTTTAAACCACCATTAAATTCGTTTACTAACTTGTCTAATTCATTGATGGTAATTTTTTCATTAGTTGCAGCATTAGTTTTACTCTTATCTTCTGTTGTATTATTACTACTTACTTCTGTGAAAGCTAATACATCAGCTTGAAGCTTACTGTCTTTAATCATTTTATCTAAAACTACTATGATTTCTTCCTGCTCTATCGTTGGAAACATCATATCTGTTTTGCTACTGATTTTAGCATTTAAGATCTTATACTGTTCGAGTTTTTTATCTTTTGATGCAATCTTTGCTTTAACTTGCTCCCATTTTTGTGAATACGTATCCCTGCTAGCTTTTAATTTAGTTATTTTTTGATTTTGTTTTGTATAAACAAATTTATAAAAACCGTAGAATAAAAACAGTATTAATAAAGAGCCTATTAGTATTTGTTCCCTTTTAGTTACCTTCATAATTATCAACATCCTTTAAAGTAAAATTTACACTAAAAGTAAGGTTTTTATTTTCTTCAGATGATGAATTTATACTAGCAATATGAACATCTTTTACAATATCTAGATTTCTTAAGGCCCGCTCAAATACTGCTACTGTTTCTCTATCTTTTCCTTCAGCTTGGAGTTGCACTCCGCTAGCGTCCAAAGCCATTATCTTGAAATACACGCCTTCAGGAACGCAGACATTTATTTTATTTATTACTTTACTACCTAAAAAATCACTATTATTTATACCATCACTAATATTTGTAACTATACTATAGTACTGATTCATTATAGCCAATTTTTTTTCTTCGTCTTCGATTTCTTTTAACTGGGCAATATTTTCTTTTGTATTTAAATTTTGCTGTATATCCGCTATTTCTGAATTTAGCTTACTTATGTTAAAATAATTAAAGGCATAAGTAAAAGTTATGAATAAGACTAAACCTATAGATAATACAGCAGCATAAACATATTCTTTTTTATAATCTTTCATACTTCCCTTGTAAGGGGCAAAAAAGTTAAAATCCTTCATAAGTTTCACCTACCTCAATCTTATTATCGCTCCTATAGCGTTTAAATATATGCTTAATTCTTCATCTATCTTAGATGAATCTACTTTAGATGCATTTATTTTAGAACAGTTTACATTGCTTAAACTCTGTATTTTATTAACGGGTAAGTTTAATGCATCTTTCATAAACGTTTCTATGCCTCTTACATTTGAACTTCCTCCATAAATATATACCTTGTCTACTTTATTTCCGTGCTCTTTACTTTTATAATAATTAAGCATTCTTTCTATTTCTTGAATCCAATTTCTTACTTGTGCTTTTGCAATATCATTAACCATTGAATTTTGCGTATCACTTGAAGATTCACTTTCTAAATTACAATGTTCAAGCTTTTGCTTCTCTGCTGCTTCTTCTGAAATAGACAATTGCTTAGAAATATCTATATCTACATAAGAGCCACCATAATTAATAATTCTAGTAAACTGCACATTTCCATCTGAAATAATATTAACATTTATAAAATCATATCCTAAATCTATTACCGCAACAGTATCTTCTAAACTGTAATTTTCATCGTTAACTTTTATATTTTCAATAAATAACTTATTAATGCTATTTGAACTAATATCTAATGCTACTGCATTACCCTTTAATTCCTTTATTAAATTATAATATCCCTCTGCCATGGTTTTAGGATATACAACTACTGTGATTTTCGCCTGCTTTACATTTTCTTCTTCAAACTCTTTTAATATTTTATATTGCATTATATAATCATCAAACATAATTGGTAGATATCTTTCCATTTGAAACTTAATTATAGAGTCCATGTCTCCCTTTTTAGCTACTGGAATATCGATGTCTCTAGTTATAACTAATGTGCTTTTTGTGGTGATAATAATATTTTTACATTTTATATTTTCGGTTTTCAAAACATCTAGAATTTCATTTTTGAATTTAGTTATATCTATAATATTTCCATCATTATAACATCCTACTGGAGTAATCACGGTGATAGCTTTTTCTATAATAACCTTCTTTTTACTTTGAGTTCCTAGCACTATTTTTGTGTTTTTTGAACCTATATCTAGGGATAAAACTTTTGAGTTGAACATTGGTGGTCACCTCTTTTTATGTTTATTGAATTGAAATGTTTAATATATACTTCTAGTTCTTGTTACTTTCCCCGAGGTGATAACAAGAACTGGAAGCTTTTATTTTCTACCTTTAATTACTGGTCTAGCTTTCGTTCATTTCCTGTTTGGTAAATTTTTGATCTTCCCCCGAGGTGCTAGGAGATGACTGGAAGTCATCGTCTTGCTATTGAGGTACAAATCTAGTACCTTCTGTTTGTGTTTGAACAACTACATGACCAATTACAGCAGAAGTCCATGTTACTGTATACGCTCCTGTTCCCCCATTTTCGAGAACAAAAGTTCCACCACCTGGTGCAGTAGACGATACTGTAAGATACTTTGCCTCTAAGTCGCCTAAAGTGGCAACTTGTATACCAGTATCAGTTTCTTGAATTCTAGCAGCATTTACAATTGTTGTAGCAGTTGCACCATCTGCGGCTATTGCTGCGTCATGTCTAATAGCTGTAAACCTTGGTACTGCAATAGCAGCAAGTATTCCTAAAATTGCTATAACAACAACAAGTTCAATTAGAGTGAAACCTTTTCTCTTATTTTTCTTCATTAAATTCATTTCCATTAATAATTCCCCCTTACAAATTAATATTTAAAATATATAATAATGATTAATTACAAAATTTTCATGACGCTAATATTTATAATTTTCATGCACATATTTTGTAATTTTATCATATTAATCAAACTATCCCTGAACTGTCTTAGTCATATCAAATATTGGCAACATCATTGCAACAACGATAAATCCAATTAGAGTTCCCATTATTACTATCATTAGCGGTTCTATCATTGTAGTCATTTTTTTCAGTGATGCTTCTAGTTCTTCATCATAAAAATTTGCTGTCTTATCTAATATATCGTCTAGTGACCCTGATTCTTCACCTATTTTTATCATGGAGTGTAGCATCATAGGAAATATTTTTTCTTCTCCTAATGCTTCACCTAAAGATACACCTTTTAGTACTTTTTCTTTAATTAATTCTAAGCTTTTTTCTGCTACCTTATTTCCAACTACCTTTTGCACTACTTCTAGCGCTTGTACCAAAGCTACACCACTGGCAAGTACTGTTGATAGTGTTCTAGTAAATCTAGATACTATTACTTTTTCTGTAGCATCTTTAATTATTGGTAATCTTAATTTTAATCCATCTAGTGATAATCTACCTGCTGGAGTTTTAGCATAAGTTTTCATTCCATAAACCCCTCCACCTATACCTACAAGTAAAATGTACCATTTAGTTTGAATAAATTTACTTATATCCATAACTATCCTAGTTGGTGCTGGTAGTGCTACCCCTGAGCCTTCAAACATCCCAGTAAATGTTGGCATTATAAAGGTTAAAAGGAAGACTACTACCATCACTGATAACCCTGCTAGAATCATTGGATAAACCATGGCACTCTTAAGTTGATTATTTATTTTATTTTCTTTTTCATAATGGGATGCCATTCTCGACATTATTATATCTAAGTTACCACTGATTTCTCCGGTGTTAATCATATTTACAAGTAAATCGGGAAACACATCCTTATGCTTTCCAAATGCATCCGAAAGCGAGATCCCCTTCTGAACATCATCATGTGCTTCATTTAAACATTTTTTCAATTTCTTATTCTCAGTTTGATTACTTAAAACATCTAGTGCATTAGAAATATTAGCCCCTGCGTTTATCATGGTGTGAAACTGTCTACAGAAAATATATAAGTCCTTTGTTTTAACTTTTGCAAAGGATTCAAATAAATCCTGCTGCTCACGTTCTAATACTTCTTTAATTTCTATAGGATAGTAATTATTATCCTCAATCATGGCTAACACTTCATTTTTACTATTCGCTTTAAATGTTCCTTCTATTTTCTCTCCTTGATGATTCATAACTCTATACTTAAATGTAATCAATTACTCACCCCCTTATTTTTTCAAAAACCTTATTCTTTCAAAAATGCTATTTTAACCAATTCCTCTATGGTTGTCGTTCCTTTTAATACTAAATCAATACAGGATGTTTTTAACGTTTGCATTCCATTTTCTACACTTAAATCTCTTATTTCATCTACACTAGCATTACGCATGATGTACTCTCTGTGTCTACGAGTTACTTCCATTATTTCGTATACACCTATTCTTCCTGAGTATCCGCTATTATTGCAGTGTCCACAACCTTTGCCTCTTTTAAGCAGCAATTCCTCCACTGAATGAATTCCTAGGATTTCCTTTTCAAAATCTGATGCGGTGTAAATTTCACTACACTTTGGACATATTTTTTTTACAAGTCTTTGAGAAATAATTCCTGCGATGGCACTAGCTACTAGGTAGGGTTGAATATCCATGTCTATAAGCCTTACAATTGCTGAAGGTGCATCGTTAGTGTGAATTGTGCTTAGAACTATATGACCAGTTATAGATGCTCTAGTAGCAATTTCTGCTGTTTCATTATCCCTTATTTCCCCTATCATAACAACATCTGGATCTTGCCTTAAAATCGACCTTAAACCTGATGCAAAAGTTAGCCCAGCTTTTGCATTTACATTTACTTGATTTATTCCATCTACTACATACTCTACAGGGTCCTCTACTGTTATAATGTTCTTACTATTATCATTAAGTTCACTTAATAAGGTATACAATGTAGTGGATTTCCCACTACCTGTAGGTCCTGTAACCAAAATTATTCCATATGGGTTTTTAATAATTTTTTCTACTTTTTCTAAGTCATCTTCATTCATGCCTAATTTTTCTTTGCCTACTAAGAAATTTTCTCTATCTAGCACTCTGATAACAATCTTTTCACCGTTAATCGTTGGCAAAGTTGATACCCGTAGATCTACCTTTTTATTATCTACAACCGTTAAAATTCTGCCATCCTGTGGAATTCTCTTCTCTGCAATATTTAATTCTGCAAGTATCTTTACGCGAGTTATAAATGCATTAAAGATATCTTTTTTATATCTTGATATCTCTTTTAATGTTCCGTCAATTCTATATCTTAGTTTTATGTGATTTTCAAAAGGCTCTATATGAATATCACTCGCTTTAAGCTTTATCGCATCACTTATGATAGAATCAACAAGTCTCACCGCTGGAGCGCTTTTAATATCATCTAATTGTACTTTATTCTCTTCCTTAGTTCCATTTATTCCTTGAGATTTTGATAAATCCTCAGCTGCTTTCTTTGCATTTTGACTAGCATAATATTTATCAATTGTATTTTTAATATCTTTAGTTGATGCAATATATATTTTAGCATCAAAACCTGAAGATATCTTAACATCATCTATCGCAAATATATTTAGTGGATCAGACATTGCAACCTTTAGTTTATTGTCTTCCATACCAAAAGCAACTAAGTTATATTTTTTTGAAATACTTTCTGGTATTGCTTGTACAACTTTTTGATCAATATCTTCCATATCTAAAAATACTCTATTTATACATAATTGTTGCTCTAGAACTTCTAAAATATCTTCTTCACTTAAAATACCATCTTCAATAATAATTTCTCCTAGCCTTTTACCAGAGCCTTGCTGTTTTATAAGCACTTTCTTAAGTTGTTCTGGAGCTATCTTTCTAGATTCTACTAATAAATCTCCTAATCTTCTTTTTGCCATACTCTTCATTAGTTATACTCCTTTATTAACTATACTATTTCCTAAATAAGTTTCAAAAGGTTCTATGTGCTTATCACTTGCTCGTGATTTTATAATGTTACTAAAAATTGAATCTACAAGATTTACCACTGGTGCATTTTTAACATTTTCAAAATTAAATGTTTTTAAAATTAACGGTTGTCCTAATTTTTCATCCGTACTTCTTTGTTTACTGAAAACACCTTTAAACTGTTTTTTTGTCATTTTTTCTGCATCAACTAATAAATCTCCTAATCTCTTTTTTAGTCCAAACATATTCTTCTCCTTACACTTTATAAGATGTTCAATTTGCTAAATTAAATTAAATTTTTAATTAAATTAAAGATGCAACTACCAAGCTTTTTTTTATAATATCCACCATTAATGGTTATATTTTTTGTAAATATTATGTAAACATTATATAACATAATATAATGTAATTCAACATAATTATGTTAATAATTCTTATCTTATAAAATAAATAAATAGTCTCTCCCTAAGGGATTATATGGTTCTTTCTGAACTTTGGGTGTATAGAAGAAAAAGCGGGTGTAAAAACCTGCTTTTTCTTTGTGTTTATAGTTCTTAACTTTGGGTATTTATGGTATAATAAGG
>JBLHPD010000217.1:0-7950 GCA_047624165.1 Clostridium sp.
CGATTCTACCCGCTAATAGCTACTTTGTTTCACTATTAGAACTCCGGAGTGAACTTCGATATAAAAATTTTTTAAGTAAGCTCTCAGTCTAAGGCTTCTTATCCCTGTAAATATTTTTATATTTACTTTCTCCATCACAGTTTATTTTTATTTATTAAAGTATACAGAACATTATAACCACAACTACAATAAATTTCAACTTAATTTTAAAATTTCATACTATTATTTTGTCTTACGACTTCATACATCATAATTGATGCCGCTATTGCCACATTTAAAGATTCTGCATTACCAGGCATAGGAATTTTAACCTTCAAATCACATATCGCGTATACTTCAGCACTTATTCCATTACCTTCATTTCCAACTGCTATAATAACTTTTTCTTTTAAATCTACATCATAGAAGTTTTTATCACAATCCAGCGAGCTGGTAACTAGCTTGAATCCATCATTCCTAAGTTTTTCCACCAGTGTTAAATCACTGTCATATATAATAGGTATTTTAAAAATAGAACCCATTGTTGCTCTTAAAGTTTTCTCATTATAAATATCCACAGTTCCTTTTGTAATTATAACCCCGAGTGCCCCCGCTGCATGAGCAGTTCTAATTATAGTTCCCATATTTCCCGGGTCTTGAATTTTATCAGCAAGCATATAAAAACCCTTATCATATTTAATCCCTACAGGTTTATTCCTAACTGTAGCAATAATACCTTGAGGATTATCCGTATCGCAAATACTTCTAAATATACTATCACTAATGCTATAAACTTTAGTATCTTTCTGTAGCGTATTTTTCACAGAGGAGTTCTCATATTTGGCCTCTCCTCTAGCACTTATAAAAATGTGCACCACTTCAAAATCTGAGTCTAATGCTTCTTCTACAAATCTAAAACCTTCAACTAAAAACATGTTACTGCTTATTCTATATTTTTTTTCTTTTAATTTTTTAATATCTTTAATCAATAAATTATCCTTACTTTGAATATTTTCCAAACGAAGTACCCCTTATTTAACTAGATTTTCTAATCTATTTAATTCTTCAATACTGCCTATAGCCACAATTACATCACCTGGTTCAATACTATTATCAGCCGATGGAGAAACATCGATATCATTATTTCTTTTTATAGCCATTACATTTATGCCATATTGAGCTCTTATATTTAATTCTCTAAGTGTCTTGTTGTGCCATTCTTCTGGACTAACAACTTCAGCTATACTATAATCAGGAGATAATTCTATATAATCTAATATATTTGACGACACTAAATTATGAGCAACACGTACACCCATATCTCGTTCCGGAAAAACTACTCTATTTGCACCTATTTTATATAATACTTTAGCATGTAACGCATTGGTTGCCTTTGTAATTACATATTTTACTCCAAGTTCCTTAACTAAGAGCGTTGCCAAAATGCTAGATTGGATATTAGAACCTATACTAATAACAGCCACATCAAAATTACGAATACCAAGGGCTCTTAAGCTATTTTCATCATTTGCATCAACTTGAACTGCATGAGTCACATTATCAGAAATATTTTGAACTACTTCTTCATCAAAATCAACTGCTAATACATCATTACCTAGTGAATATAATGTTTCAGCAACAGACGTTCCAAATCTTCCTAGGCCTATAACAATAAACTGCCTTTTACTCATTGACTCCACCCCTATCCAATTAAAATTTTATCCTCTGGATATTTTATAGTTCCAGATTTAGCCTTTTTACTTTTAGCTAATGCCAAGATTATAGTAAGTGGGCCTACTCTACCTGCATACATGGTAAACATTATTATTATCTTACCTACAACCGTTAATTTTGTAGTTAACCCTAGTGTTAACCCAACTGTAGCATACGCTGAAGTAGCTTCAAATAATAAGTATTCAAAACGTATATTCGGTGGTTCTGTAATAGATAATATCATGGTAACCGATATAACAAGCGCTAATGCAAGTATAGATATTACAAAGGCTTTATAAACAACTTCCTTGTTTATGCGTTTTTGAAATATTTCAGTATCTTCACGCCCCTTGACCACAGACATTACAGTCATAAAAAGCACAACTGCAGTAGCTGTTTTTACTCCACCAGCCGTTGAACCAGGCGATCCACCAATAAACATTAAAATCATTGTTAAAAACTTTCCTGCTGTTGTCATTTTATCTGTTGGAATAGAGTTAAACCCAGCCGTTCTAGGCGCAACCGATGCAAAAATTGAAGACAAAAATTTGCCCTTAATAGACATACCTTGCATTGTGCTTGGATTATTCATTTCAAAAATGAACATAAATATTGCCCCCAAAACTATTAATACTAGTGTAGTATTAATAACTACCCTAGAATGAAGTGACAACCTTTTTATTCCATTACGGTTATAAATATCTACCCAGACATAAAATCCTAACCCACCTATTACAGTTAGTGCTGACATTGTTAATATTATTACAGAATTGTTAGCATATCCAGTAACACTTGTGAAATTTCCCATAAGGTCAAATCCAGCATTACAGAAAGCAGAAACAGCATGGAATACACTATAATAAATCCCTTTTGATATTCCAAATTCAGGAATAAATTGTGTTGAGAATAACACTGCTCCTACCGCTTCAACCAAAACTGTAAATGCCAGTACATATTTAACCATTTTTACTAATCCTTGTAACGAATTCACATTCAGTGCTTCTTGCATTACTAGTCTTTCCTTTAATGTTATTCTTCTACCTAGAACTAAAAAAACAAGCGTAGCCACGGACATAAATCCAAGTCCACCTATTTCTATTAGTAACATTATCACTGTTTTCCCAAAATATGTCCAATACGTTCCTGTGTCTAGTACTACTAGGCCTGTAACGCACACAGAAGACGTAGAAGTAAATATACAATCTATAAACGGTGTAATCTTGCCACTCTGGGAAGCTATAGGTAGACTAAGAAGTATTGCGCCTATAAATATCAATAAAGCAAAACCTAATGCAAGTACCCTAACAGGAGTATAAATATTTTTCTTAATAAGAGCTGTAGTCCCTAAATTCAAATTAATCACCTCTAGAAATTTTGCGGATGATGTTATATTGCTAATTATATCACTTAACATATCTTTGTCAAAAATGCAATAAAAAATGTAGCCCAAGGGCTACATTTAAAAATAAATATTTCTTAAGCTTGTAATTGTTTTTTTGCAACTTCTACTAATTCAGCAAAAGCTTTTGGATCATTTATAGCAATTTCAGAAAGCATCTTTCTGTTAATATCTATGCCTGCAAGTTTCATTCCATTCATGAATCTTGAATATGAAAGATCACTTAATCTTGAAGCCGCATTAATTCTGGCTATCCAAAGTGTTCTAAAATCTCTCTTCTTTAATTTTCTTCCTATGTAAGCATTTCTAAGTGCTCTCATTACTGACTCATTAGCTGTTTTAAATAACTTGCTTCTTCCACCGTAGTAACCTTTTGCAAGCTTTAATACTTTTTTATGGTTTTTACGAGAGTTAACTGCTCTCTTTATTCTTGCCATTTTATATTCCTCCTAATTACCATTCAATTATAAGTATGGTAACAATTTCTTCATTGCTTTAATTTGAGTTGTTGAAACATATCCCGTTTTTCTTAAGTTTCTTTTTCTTTTTGCACTTTTCTTTGTTAATATATGACTTGTAAAAGCTTTCGCTCTTTTTAGCTTACCTGTTCCTGTTTTCTTAAATCTTTTTGCTGCGCCTCTATGTGTTTTCATCTTAGGCATAATAAAATTCCTCCTTTCGGTTATGCTCGTTTAGGAGCTAAAATCATTATCATATTTCTTCCCTCTTGTCTAGCTGGTTTCTCAACAATGTAAACATCACCGATTTTTTCTACAAAGGACTTTAATATCTTATGTCCAACTTTTGAATTTTCAATTTCTCTTCCTCTAAATCTTACAGTTATTTTTACTTTATCTTCATCTAAAAGGAATTTTTTAGCATTACTAGCCTTAATTGCAATGTCATGATCTTCGATTGTTGCACTTAATCGTATTTCTTTAAGATTTACGACTTTCTGCTTCTTTTTAGCTTCTTTTTCTTTCTTTTGTTTTTCATAGACGAACTTACCAAAATCCATTATTCTACATACTGGTGGTTTTGCAGTAGGCGACATCATAACTAAATCTACATCTTTCTCTTCTGCAAGCTTTAACGCATCTTTAGTGTTCAAAATACCTAATGCAGAGCCATCAAATCCTATAACTCTTATTTCTTTCACTCTTATTTCTTCATTCATCATGAAATCTTTGTTTTTACTAATAGTTTTCACCTCCTAAATATATTTATAAAATTTTATAATACTCAAATAAATAAAAGGACGACAAATGCCGTCCTTAATAGTAACAAATTCAAATTACTAATTAACCTAACTAGCAGTACTGTTAGGTGAGAAACGGCTGTTTCTTCTTCTAAAACATAATTCTATTATATTAAAATACTTTTTATATTTCCGTTCACAACAATTTAAATTATACTATTCAAATATTTATTTGTCAATACTTATTTTATCTTTGTTTTAGATTTATCCTATACCAGTATCTATTCATCTTTGACTTGTTACTTTTTCTCAATTGCATTACTACTATTCATAATTCCTTTTTTTAGCTTTTCACATTCATCGCATTTATCACAATAATAAACTTTATCTACAAATACCTTACTTATAGTTCCAATTAATTCCTTGTTTTTACAATTCTCAGCGCAGTGTATAATTACTTTTTTAGGAGCACTAGTAATCATGGTACTAATTATAAGTTCTTCTTGATTTTCTTTTGAATCAAAATTGACTTCCGGCATCTCCATTATCATATTTCCTACTAAATCATTTCCTTCCTCATCCCTTAAATAATAATCTCCATTGTTATCAATTAGAATATTAACCTCTTCTACCTTACTCTCCTGAACTTCAACAAAATATTTCAACAAATTTATAAACTCATTATATTCTTTTTCTACCATATACCCCTCTACAACTTTATCAACTATAGCCTCTAAATCCCCATTTAGCTCTTTTGTCCTAAATGTTAAGAATCCACTTATATTAATCTCATTATTTTCTTCTATACATCTAGTTATTTTATCAATAATACTATTTTTCCTATTCATACAATACACCATGTTAGGACCAGATATTGCACCCTCACTAAGCAATGCTTCTTGTATCTTAGGTTTAACTTGTTTTATTTCATCATACCTGAGAAAAAAATAAGTTTCGCCTAAAAAAGTATTGATTCCTTTTTTACAAAATTCCGTTATTACTATTTTATATAGAATATTAGCAACATTCAAATTAAATGTTTTGATACTACCATCACTTAAGTTGTCATCACTGCAAAAAAACTTTATAAAGTGCGTGTCTTCTATTATGCTTTCAGATATACCTAAAATTATTTTTTTATCTTCAAAACACTTTTTCATATCATTAATATCATCAATAATGTATTCCATACTCCTATTATATACAACAGTTAATAAAAGCATTTCGCACACTCCTTTCTCATTACGATAGTATGTGTGTAATATTAATGTATATGCAAAAATAAAAAAGACTTATTATAAAATAATAGCTTAGAAACCACCTATATTATTATGAGGATCTCCACTCCATAAAAAAGTTATCCCATTGCTTTCCGCAAGCTGTTTCCTATATAATAAAAAATATAAAAGTATATATGGAATAGGAGTAGCATAATGAAAAACGTTATTGTTGATTTTAGAATTCATAATGAAGAAAAAGAATATTTATTTTCCCTCGGATATAACTTACTTATTTGCCCTCCTAGTAATCTTTTATATGAGGCAGTATGTGGTCATCCTGATATGCTCATGCACATTTCTGGCAATAGTATTATAGTACATAAAGATATGAATAGTGAATTTATACACAAATTAGTTTTACTAAATTACAAAGTTCTTAAATCAAATTCAGCTTTGCAAAGCAAATACCCTTATAATATATGTCTCAATTCGTTAAGCATAAATAATCTTTTTGTTCACTCAGTTAATTTTACCGATACCAATCTTTTATCACTCTCAAAAGAGAAAAAAATAATAAATGTAAACCAAGGTTATACAAAATGTTCTACTTGCATAGTAAACGACCATGCAATTATCACTAGTGACGTTTCTATTGCTAAGGCTTTAATCCTTGAAAAAATAGATGTTTTATTAATTCCTCCTGGGGATATACTCCTCCCTGGACTTAACTACGGTTTTATTGGTGGTGCAACAGGCCTTCTTGAATGTAACGTCTTAGCTTTTTACGGCCACTTAGACCACTATTTATATGGAAAAGAAGTATTGAATTTTTTAAACAAGCATAGGGTAGAACCTGTGTTTTTGCGAGATGGGAAACTAATAGATAGGGGTAGTATTTTTAGAGTATGAATTTTTCTTATATTATGCTATAACGAAAAGTATATATTGCGCGTATTGCAAATACGACTAAGGCTTGTTCAAACGCATTTTTACGCAATATATACTTTTGTTAGCATAATACAACAAAAAAAATCCCTCTGGTTTGACATCACAATATGAGTAATTAATCAAAATTTCAGATTTTTTAGTATTCTTTATACAGTTTATGTGTATTTATATAATGTTGTGTTTATGATTTATAATTTTGTATCAAGGTTCCAACATTAATTCCACCTAAATCCATATTCATAAATAAAATAGAATCCTACATAAAAATCTAATCATCTTATCTTAATGTGATAATTCTTTTTCTTTGCTACTACAATTTCTTAATTTACTTATCAAATAACCATAAAGTCATTGCCGAGAAAAAACAGCTTATGGTTAATGCTTGTAGCAATCTTGTAAGCATATAGTTCTCTCTCACCATCCATCTCGGTATGTAATAAAGTAAGTATCTATTTCCCACCTTATCGTAAGGTATATCATCAATTTTTAAATTTATATTATGAATATACGTGTGCTTATGTAACTCCAACTTACTCCTATCTAATTTTATCCTCTTACTATTAATTTCTATTGATTTATGAACTTGATCTTCAAATTGCTCACCAACAACAACATTAATACTATCAATTACTTTATTATTCTCATAATCATATATAATTACCAGATCATCCTCGAGGATTATTTCTTCAACTCGATTCATGTAACTACTATTGATTTCACCATTATTCTTGTTTAACTCTTTAATCTTAGAGAGCACTTTTATATCCTGTTCTTTTAACTCAGCCTCAAAAAACTTAACATTAGTCCATGCAACTATTAAAGCGATTATAATACAACAAGTAGCATACATGAGAATAATATGACTAACCTTTCTACTAGAAATCAATTGTACCCCTCCTTTAAATTTGAGTAGTGCCACCTACGTGGCAAGTGGCAAAAGTGATAAGCTCTAGCGTATAAATGTTATCCACTTCCGCAAGCCGTTTCCTATATAATAAAAAAGTAGCTTATATGCTGAAATATCAGCATATAAGCTACTTTTTTTTGCTTTGGAGGCGCCACCCGGATTTGAACCGGGGAATAAAGGTTTTGCAGACCTTGACCTTACCGCTTGGCTATAGCGCCATTAATTATAATGCAATGTAAAAAGTGGAGCGGAAGACGAGATTCGAACTCGCGACGTTCACCTTGGCAAGGTGACGCTCTACCACTGAGCCACTCCCGCAACATTGGTGGCTAGACCAGGAATCGAACCAGGGACACGAGGATTTTCAGTCCTCTGCTCTACCGACTGAGCTATCCAGCCTTGTTAATTTCATTAAATTTGTTAAATTTGCAAATGGCGACCCAGAACGGACTCGAACCGTCGACCTCCGCCGTGACAGGGCGGCACTCTAACCAACTGAGCCACTGGGCCATATGTGGTGGGAACAACAGGGTTCGAACCTGTGACCCTCTGCTTGTAAGGCAGATGCTCTCCCAGCTGAGCTATG
>JBLHPD010000218.1:0-7855 GCA_047624165.1 Clostridium sp.
GATTTTTCTTTAATGCTTTTAATAAATTCATCGGGATATATCAACATATTTTTAACATAATTAATCATTTCCATATTATTATCTCTGGCTAGAATGTCTTCAGATATCGCCCACATATTAGCGAATTTATTGTTATGATTAATCTTCCTTCTGTCCTTATCCACAACTAAAATTCCATCACCAGTTGAATCTAATATAGCTTCTAGTATTATCTTTTCTTTAATATTTTCTTTTTTCACTTTTTTTAACTTTAAAATATTTTTATACATAAAAAAGTTAATAAGTATTAACAAAGCACTTACAAAAACCATTATAATGTTCAACATTTTTTTTGATAATCTTAAAATCACATCAGGTTTATTCTTAATAGTGCTATTTGCAGGCAAATCAGATGCTTTTATATTATATTCTTGCATTGAATTATAATCAAAAACATATGTGTTTTGACTTTTTTGAATAAAAGGTATCTCCTTAATATTCTTTCCGCTTAAAACTTGTAGAGCCATTTGTGCAACTATCTTACCTTGAGTATAAGAACTGGTCAACATACCTCCTATAATTCCATTGCCTAAGTGCATTTCCCAAAAAGTATATATAGGCGCATCTGTTGATTCAGATATAATCCTATCTCCCTCCTCTACAGTAATAGGTTCTTCAAATTCATCTTTATAAATTCCAATTTGAATTACAATACTATTTTTAGGAATTTTACTTAAATAGCTCTTTTGCTCCTCTATTGAATCATTTTGGGAAAAGTAAAATTGTTTGTTTGTTCCATAAAGAGGCATAATGTTTTTTATAATCTCTATAATCAAATCCGAAGCTAAGGATTCGTCAGCAATAACAACTACATTTTTAATATCCTTATGCAACTTAAAAGAAACATCCAGGGTATCTTTAATATCTAACGTTTCCGCAATTCCCGTAAATCCATTTTTTTTATTTGTAATAAAATCATCAAAACTATTAAGCCCGTCGCATATTATAGGAGTATCCCCAAACAAATCCCCATGATATTTTTTAAGGAAATTATAAGCATCATTATCACTCGCAATAATAACATCGAATTTGTAGTTATTAAATTTATGCTTATATAATTCATATAAAACACTTAATTGTTTGTCATCTTTTTTTATTTTTGTATCCATATATTCTATGCGAATTACATTGTCATTATTTTTCAATATACTTTCTATGCCTTTTACGTTATCATCAGTCCACTTATATCCCTTATGATAGGAATTAAGAATAAGTATATGATTTCTTTCAGTTTCTTCTGCAAATGACACCTTAACATTTAAATAAACTATATTTATTACAATTAATAATAAAATTATAGGCTTTTTCATAGAATATGTTCTCATATCTTATTCGCTCCCTCCTTGTACAATAAATCACTCCAATATACAATTCCACATAAATACATTTTTTTCCTCTATTTACAACTTAAAATAAAAAATTCAGAATAAAAACACCTTAATTTCTATAATTTTCAAGAAATTAAGGTGTTTAATTATTAATATTTTTAATCTTATTCTTGTTTGATATTATAATCTATTTTTTTCCTCTGCAGTAGTCGTGCCCAAATTATATAACTTCTCCTATGCTCTCATTTTTTTTAAAAGCAAATAAATTACAACATATAAAAAGTAACTTTCCTTCTGAACTGCCTCTTAAAATGCAAAATTACCATTTTCAAATATAGGTATTTCTTTTCCATCTGCTTTAATACCTATTATTTGCAAATCTTCTGTGCCAACCATAAAATCCTCATGTACAAATGAATCATTAACTCCTTGCTCCGCGAGTTCTTCATCACTTAAATTTTCACCATTTTTTATACATACTGGATACGCTTTTCCAATAGCCAAATGACAAGAGGCATTTTCATCGAAAAGTGTGTTATAAAATAGTATATTTGAATTTGATATTGGGGAATCATACGGCACTAATGCTACCTCACCAAGGTAACAAGATCCTTCATCAGTTTCAATAATGCTCTTTAAAATATCATAACCAACTTCTGCCTTGAAATCCACGATTCTACCCTGCTTAAAAGTAAGTGAGAACTTTTCAATTAAATTCCCATTATAGTTTAAAGGTTTTGAACTTACTACTATACCATTTACTCCAGTTTTACTCGGAAGTGTAAATACCTCTTCAGTAGGCATATTAGCTATAAACTCTATGCCACCCGGGGTATAATCTGATCCTCCAAGCCATAAATGATTTTCTGGAAGCTCAATTCTAAGATTAGTACCCAAAGAATTTGTATATTGCAAATATTTGAAGTTATTCAAATTTAAAAAATCCATATTTTTCTTTAGATTGCTTTTATGCGTTTCCCATGAAGCAACAGGATCCACCGTATCTACTCTTACTGTTTTGAATATAGCGTTCCAGAGCTTTTCCATTGCTTCATCCTCTGATAATTTCGGGAATACTTTTTTTGCCCAGGATATAGTTGGGATTGATGCAATACACCAAACATTTTTATTGCTCATAAGTCTATCCCTGTATTCCTTTATTGCAGTACTAGCTGCAATATGAAATTTTGACATTCTATCAGGATTAACATCCTTCATAAGCTCAGGGTCAGAAGCTGAAATACTTAAAAAAGCAGCTCCCTTGCGAGCATTAGACAAGTAAAAATCTCTCTGCCAATCTGGATATTCTAAAAATACCTCATCTTTCGCATTCATGAATTTGATTTTTGAGGATAGTTCATCTCTCCAATTTACAACAACCTCCCTAGCACCTTCAATATAAGCGATTCTAGATATGATTCTAGTAAAAGAAGCACATTCTATAGGAGAATTGATTACAAGTGTTTGATCCTTTTGAATATTAATTCCTGTCTTGACCAATAAAAGAGCGTATTTTTCTAATAATTTATTATTCATATATATAACTTCCCTTCAGCAATTTTACCATTGCTCTTTATCTTCTTAAAAATTTAATTGTCGCTAACACTTTAATTATAATATCTTCCCATATTTTATTATAACTTAAATCTCATCTGTATAAGACTATTTAAGTTTTATTTTATTATTATCATCCCTAGTAACAAATAAAATTTTGTAAAATATACTTAATATTTCATTTGTTATTTATTTTCATACCCCTTACTTGCTTTTTTATTTCCTCCAAGAACAATAATATTTATAACCGCCAAAATAGTTGCTGTTACCGCTAAAATTTCGAATGCAAACTGCAATGAAACTTCATCTCCAAGTTTACCTATAAGTGGAAATATTACTATCATGTATAAACTAAATATCATACTTCCCATGGAAATAATTGTAGCTCTCTTATCCGATGGTATTAATTTATTTGTATAATCACTAACTGCAATATAAATGATAGATTCAATACTGCTTATTATTATAAAAAAAACATAATAATATTCACTTAGGGCAACTCCCCAAATACATATAGATATTATTAAAGGAAGTAACAATATTATTACCCGCTCTCCTACCTTCTTCTCAATTCTAAATGTTTGAGATGCTGTTATAGCAGCCATAAATGATGCACTGGCTAGTATTACACCTATATTACCTATTGAAATACCCTTGCTTAATAAATAGTTCTGAAAATAGAAGAATATGCATGTATTGAACATGAAAATCGCCTGAGAAAATACAATTAAAAATCCTAGTTTTTTATTCCCAGCTATAATTTTAAAACTTTCACCTACTTGATTTTTAAAGATCTGAAAGGTTTTATTTGTTTTTTCTTTAATTTCCATTTTAATATATGGTTCCTTAAAACTTAAAGCTTGAATTATAGAAAATATGCAAACTACTATAGTTACACCATAAGCATAAATATAACTATAATCAGACAGAAAATTACCAAGCAATAGTCCACATGCCTGAGCCACTTGCATTAGCACCCCATTTACACCAGATATTTTCATATAATTTTTTTCTTCACCTATTTCTTTTAAAGAATCATATATTAAGGCTTCTCCTGCTCCTGATTCTAGATTATAAGACAACGCTGTCACCACAAAGCCTATTGCAAATCCAATAAAACTATTTGAATATATTAATATAAAGGCAGATATTAGTTGAGCTATTCTACCACATATTCGACTAACCTTTCTTCCCCATATATCAGCCACCGCCCCAGTAGGTATTTCCATTAAAAATGAAGTTATATGAAAGATAGCTTCTACGAGTCCTAGCTGAGTTAAAGATAATCCTTTTGATGCTAAATATATCATCCATATTCCATGTGTAAGATTAAACTCCATTAGAAATGTAAACACGTAATTTTTAGTTATATTTTTTTTTAATTGGTTTTTATATTTCATTTTTTCTTCCCCTTATTAGATACTACTAAGAGTTTTCTATATCCATCCATTTACCAATAATTAGATCTAACTCTTCTTGAATCCCTTGTTTTTCTTTGCTTAGTCCCAATAATATTTCATATTCACTGCCCTTATTAATCATTTCATTATCTATATCTTTAAGTTTTTCCTCAAGCTCTTTTATTGTGTTTTCTAAGGTTTCTACATCTTTTAGTTCGTTATTACTTCGTAGTTTATTAGGTTTTTCAGTGTTTTGTTGCTTATCTATTTTGTGTTTTATGGAAATTTCTATTTTATTTTTCTTAAATTCATTTTTCTTTTCTTTATAATACTCATAGTCACCATAATAATTAGTAATCTTTTTATCTTCTATTTCGCATATTCTTATGGCAAGTTTATTTATGAAAAATCTATCATGAGATATAAATAATATAGTTCCACTAAACTCCATTAAAGCTTCTTCAAGATTTTCCCTGGAATCTATATCCAAATGATTTGTAGGTTCATCAAGTATCAAGAGATTTATATCATTTTGAATCAATTTACAAAGCTTAAGTCTACTTTTTTCTCCGCCTGAAAGGTTTTTAACCTTTTTAAAAACATGATCCCCATAAAATAAAAACTTAGCAAGTATTCCTCTCGCTGCACCCTCTGATATAGTGATATCCTCTCTAAAAGCTTCAATCACAGTTAAATCTTCATTATTAAAGATTATATTTTGAGGCAGATATCCTATTTTAATATTAGATCCTAACTTCACTTCACCATAATCTGAATTGGCTTCACCTAAAAGTATTTTAATAATAGTTGACTTACCACTTCCATTATCGCCTATCAAAGCTGTACGTTCGCCATATCTAATTTCTAAATGTAAATCCTTTAATATTTGCTTTTGATCAAAGCTTTTACATAATCCTTTAATACTTACTACATCCTTGCCAGACCTATCCGTCTGTGCAAAATCTAATTGAATTTTTGCTTGATTTATTAGAGGCTTATCAACTCTTTCTACTTTATCTAATCTTTTTTGCATACTTTCTGCCCTTTTAAAGAATTTTTCATTACCCCCTTGAATAGCCCATTCCCTTAGTTGCTTTATTGCTTTTTCCATAGCCTTAATTTTCTTTTGTTGATCTTTATATGCTTCAAATTCTTCAAAAATCCTTCTTTGCTTTTCTTTAACATAATAAGTGTAATTACCACCATAAAAAGAAGTTTCTCCATCCTCAATTTCAACTATTTTTGTTACAACTCTATCTAAAAAATATCTATCATGTGAAATAACTATTACTGTTCCTTTGTACGATTTAAGGTAACCTTCAAGCCATTCTATAGATATTACATCTAAATGATTTGAAGGCTCATCAAGAAGAAGTATCTCTGGGTTTTCGAGTAGAATTTTGCCTAACATTACAATAGTTTTTTCACCACCGCTTAAACTTATAAATTCTCTATTTAAAACTTCCTCATTAAACTTTAATCCAGTGCAAACCTTACTCATTTTTTCTTCTATTTCATATCCACCTTTTGCTACATATTGTTCATTTAACTCACCATACTTTCTTAATGCATATTCTAAATCCTTTTCATTTAAACTAGACATTTGCACTTCCAATATTTTCAATTCACTATATATTTTAAATTGAATTTCAAAAGCAGTTTTTAAAACATCCATTACTTTAAATTGCTTCGGATAATCTGGTATTTGGTGTAAATATCCTATAGTTGAATTTTTTCTTATGGTTATACTACCTTTATCTAAATTTTCAATTCCAGCAATGATTTTAAAAACTGTAGTTTTTCCACAACCATTTCTTCCTATTAAACCAACTCTTTCATTGCTTTGGGCTTCAAATGTAATATTACTAAAAATCCTATTACCTCCAAAATATTTTTCTACTTCTTTTAATGCTAATTCTATCATCATTAATTCCTCCTCTATGTTTCTATCATTATTAATTTTGATCCAAAAAATAATAAAACCCCAACAAGAAATTCTTGCCGGAGTTTATGTATTTTGATCTTAATCTAAATCAGTTATACTAATCTATAATATAATCGCAGTAAAAAATATAACAAGAAAAAATCCATTTTCTAATTACTATATTAAGACTACAAATTACACATATATGAGTAGTTACAATTAGTTTACTGTTATCAAAAATAAAAAACCCAGGCAAGTTAATCCTCGCCTAGGTTAAAATAACATAATCATAATGTATTTAAGGCAAAGTTAACTCACTTCTTTTTAGTGATATATTCAATTTTGGATAGATTTCTCCCGTAAAATTAAAATCAGTATGTGTAATTCCAGATAATGACATCGGTAATCTATCTAACATTGTGTTTTCTAAAAAGAATTTAGTCATTTTTTTCGCCTCCTTATATTTAAATCTTTAATATATTAATATTACCATAAATTTTATTAAATATCAATATTAGGATTTATTATTACCAATATTAATTTCTCTCCCATATTTCTAGCATTATGGATTTTGACCTACAAAAAATAAAACATTTAGAAAGAAATTCTTAAACATTAATATTCATCATTTTGGTTATAATAAATTTAAGTAAAAATTATAACTAACGAGGAGGATTTTCAATGAAAAAAAATATCATATTATTAGTATCAGCAATGCTAACTGTATTATTTGTGGGATGTGGTAAGACTGCGGTTGAACCAGCTAAAACAACGCCTGAAACAACTGGTGCAGGAACAAGTAATACACCATCACAAACAACACCACCTGAAACAACACCAGATGTAGTAACTACGCCTTCAATAGTAAATAGTGCAGTTGCTTTTGAAAAAGCTATAAGTAGTTCTGGTACATGGATTATTGCTACAACACAGGATCTAAATATCAATAAAGACCTTTTAGTCGATGGCATATATAAAAATGGTAAAAAAGATGATGCTGGTAAAGATGTGCTGCAGCGTAAGATAGCATTATACGCTCAAGATGAAGATAGAAAAGTAACTGCTAGATACACATTGACAGCGCCTAAATTAACTTTTAATAGCCCAATGGGTAGCATAGAACATGGAACTTTTAAAGGTGATCTTTATGTTTCAGCAAGCAACTTTCAGCTAAAAGATGCTACAGTTGACGGAAATGTATATTTTACAACAGATGAGGCTAAATCTACATTTAAAATGGATGCTACAAGTAAAGTTACTGGAAAACAGGAAATGAAAAAATAGTATACTATGAAACTAAAATGCTTTAAAAATAAAAAATCAGTTAACCAATGAATTGGTTAACTGATTTTTTGCTTTTATCTATTAATTATCTACAAATATTCTAGTTTTAACTTATTCGGTTGTATGTACATAATTATATATCATACGATCATATACATGTTTAAATCCCATCTTTTTATAGAGATTCTTAGCACGTTTATTATCAAGATCAACGTGAAGTGATATACTACCATCTGTAAGTTCTATAGCGCGACTAATCAGTTCTGACGCAACACCACGACCTTTATTACCAGACTTAACCCCAATATATGCTAGATGATAATCAG
>JBLHPD010000219.1:0-7704 GCA_047624165.1 Clostridium sp.
TTTTTGTAACCGTTCGTGTTTGGCAATGGTCTTTTTGTTGTGCTTAAAATTAACTTAAATAAATTTCAAACTAATAGTTGACTTTAACTAGCTGGTCTTATATATAAATTAAACAGAAATTATGCCTCTTAAGGCATTATTTCCGTCATTATCCTAAATAAATTTTTGTTCTTAACTCTTACATTAAAAATCAACTTAAGTGGTTAAAATAATAAAATGTATAATATTTATATTACCCTGCAATTCCAATCCTTTATATTATATCACAATTCATATCAAATGTTGAAATACAAATGTGGTCATGCTTCACTGGACGTACTAGATAAAAAAAAGACATACAGTTAAACTTGCTGTATGTCTTTTAATAATGCTAACTCTTTGATAAGTCAATCTTATCTGTATCTACAGCTATATCTATATCTGCATTTGTATCAGTATCTGTTCTAGCAATTATTGCTTCAAAGTCTGTACCTTCAAGTTTTTCCTTTAATAGTAGTTCTTGAGCTACCGCATGAAGTTTGCCAATATTATCAGCAAGAATTTTTTTAGCTTTTCCATAAGCCTCATCAATAAGAGCCTTAACTTCTGAATCTATTTTGTTAGCTATTTCTTCACTGAAGTTTCTGCTTTTGCCCAAATCTCTTCCAAGGAATACTTCATTATGATCATTCCCAAAAGATATTGGTCCTAAATCATCACTCATACCATATTCCATAACCATTTTTCTTGCAATAGCTGATGCTCTATCAATATCATTCTTAGCACCTGTGCTAATATCTTTTAATATTAATTTTTCTGCGACTCTACCACCAAGAAGTCCAACCATCTCATCTTTAAGTTTCAATTTTGAAGTATACGCTGTATCCTCTTCCGGTAGATGCATTGTATACCCACCTGCCATACCTCTTGGTATAATACTTATTTGGTGAATTGGATCAGATAATGGAGAATATTTCATTACTACAGCATGCCCTGCTTCATGATATGCTGTTAATTTTCTATCCTTTTCACTGATAACTTTGCTCTTCTTTTCTGGTCCAGCAATAACCCTAGTTACTGCTTCATCGAGCTCCTTCATCTCTATAACTGTTTTGTTATTTCTAACTGTAAGTAGTGCAGCTTCATTCATTAAATTCTCGAGATCTGCACCTGTGAACCCGGGTGTCCTTTTTGCGAGTACTTCAAGCTTTACTTCTTCTGCTAAATGTTTACCTTTAGAATGTACTTTTAAGATTTCTTCTCTTCCTTTAACATCAGGTGCTCCAACTAATATATGCCTATCAAATCGACCTGGTCTTAAAAGAGCGGGATCAAGTATGTCCGGTCTATTGGTCGCAGCTATCATGATTATGCCTTCATTTACACCAAAACCATCCATTTCAACTAATAGTTGATTTAGAGTTTGTTCTCTTTCATCATGACCTCCACCAACACCAGCTCCTCTTTGTCTTCCTACAGCATCAATTTCATCAATAAATATTATACAAGGTGCACTTTTCTTCGCTTGTTCAAATAAATCTCTCACTCTCGAAGCTCCAACACCTACAAACATCTCTACAAATTCAGATCCTGAAATACTATAGAATGGCACTCCTGCTTCTCCTGATACAGCCCTTGCTAGTAAAGTCTTACCTGTACCTGGTGGGCCTACTAGAAGAATACCTTTAGGAATTCTTGCACCGGCTTCCAAATACCTTTTAGGTTGTTTTAAAAAATCTACAACTTCTGCAAGTTCTTCCTTTTCTTCATCTTCCCCTGCTACATCATCAAATGTAACTTTTTTCTTATCTGCGGTTGCTATCTTGGCTCTACTTTTTCCAAAATTCATAACACCTCTATTGCCACCACCGCCGCCACCACCTTGTGATTGCTGCATATACATAAACCAAAATGCTACTAGCATTAAAATTATGAGAAGTGTAGGTACTATTTGTAACCACATCGGCATGCTCGCCGGTTTTATGTATGTTTCTATAACCTTTTGATTTGGGTTGTTTTCCATAACTTGCAATAATCTTTCTAATGGGACTATAGTTTCATATTGTGTTCCATCATTTAATTCCCCGGTTACAGTTTTATCTTCTCTTACACTAACAGTTTTAATTTCTTTCTTATCCCAATGCTGTTGAAATTGATCAACACTAATGGAGCTAACATCTTTCCCAGTTTCTCTTAAGGCTAATGATGCTAAAATCACAAGCACAAATACTACTATCCAAATTGATGCACCAGAAATTTTTTTCATTAGATAACCCCCTCTCTTTTAATTTACTTTAAAAGTTTATCACATTAAAAATCACTTGACAATAAAATATATATTAATTAATAATTAATATATATTTTATACACATCTATTTATAAATTTCGTCTTTAAGTATTCCTATAAATGGCAAATTCCTATATTTTTCTGCATAGTCTAGTCCATAACCTACAAGGAAATAATCCGGTACATCATAACCTAAATATTTAACATCCATATCTACCTTTCTTCTTTCCGGCTTATTAAGTAAACATATAATTTCTAAACTACTTGGTTTTCGTGCTGATAGATACTTTAATAGATATTTAAGTGTAACGCCTGAATCTATAATATCTTCTACTATCAGTACATCCTTTCCTTGAATTTCAATGTCTAGATCTTTTAAAATCCTTACAACGCCTGAAGATTCAGTAGAATTTCCATAGCTGGAAACCGCCATAAAATCCATTTTACAAGGAATTGTAATCTGTTTTAATAAATCTGACATAAATACAACACAACCTTTTAAAACACCAATAAGTATAAGCTCTTTGCCAGAATAGTCCTTACTTATTTTTGCCCCCATTTGCCTAACTTTATCCCTTAACTCATCTTCACTATACAACACTTCTTTAATATCATTGTTCATTATTATTCCTCACTTTCAATTCTAATCTGCATTATATTTTTAGTATCATTTGAAACCTTGAATTTTTCACTAACCCTATATCCAACTACCCAACCTATATCATCCCCAAAACATACTAAAGGTATTTCACTTCTTTTGTCTTTAGGTATTTTTAAATCCATAAATAAATCCTTTAATTTTTTATTACCCTTCATCCCTAATGGCATAAATTTATCCCCATCTTTTCGATGCCTTAGTGTTATTGGCTCTATAATCTTATCATAGTCAAAGTACACAATATAATCATTTCCTTTAACCTCTGTAAATTGTAGTTTCGATATAACATCAATTTTTACTACTTTACTTATAGAATGAATTGCTTTTTTTTCATTAATATTTAAAGAATATTGATTATTATCCACTTCAGATTTTTTTACGTTTCTATGTATGTGCATATTACCATAACAGTTTTCAACTATTATATTATGAGGTAACATTATATTTTTCCCCGTCTCATGTTTTTGAAGCTCTATAATACTAAATATATGAATTTTTTCAAAGTTATATAAATTATGATTAACCTGGAGCAGAGCACTTCTAATAATTCTGCTTATAATTGCTTCATG
Source organism: Clostridium sp. (assembly GCA_047624165.1). Lineage (GTDB taxonomy): Bacteria > Bacillota > Clostridia > Clostridiales > Clostridiaceae > Clostridium_AD. Next base: position 3,494 of record JBLHPD010000219.1, read on the forward strand.
TAAAAGGAAAGCTCGTTTATTTACTATAACCCCTCGCTCTAATATCTCACAATGTTTTTTATATTCTTTTGCAGAAATGCTTTCTAAATAATCATTATCATTTTTAACAATATCTGATAATCGATTTAAAGTTTTAATTATATCTTTATTGAAGTTCTCTTCCATGTATGGAATTAACTCTAACCTTACTTTATTTCTCGCAAAAACATTTTCTAAATTTGACTTATCTATTCTTGGATTAATGTTATTTATCTCGCAATATTTTTCTATTTCTTTTCTACTAAGTCTTAGTATTGGCCTTACATATATTTTATCACGGACGGGCCTTATTCCCACCATTCCTCCGATACCTGTTCCTCTCATTATCCTCATTAAAATAGTTTCAGCTTGATCATTAGCATTATGTGCTAATGCAACTTTATTAGCATTCAATTTAATAATAAGATCATTAAAGAATTCATATCTTACTTCACGCCCTGCCATTTCACAAGATAAATTCTTTTCCTTAGATATTCTATGTATATCCACTTTTTTGCTATAGAACTCTATATTCAAATTTTCACAAGTCTTTTTTGCATATTCTTCATCTTTGTCAGCTTCAGCCCCACGAAGACAATGGTTTAGATGTGCGCCAACAATTGTAATTCCGAGTTCTTCCTTAAATCCATTTAAAATATAGAGCAAACATGTGGAGTCAGGTCCACCAGAAATTGCAACTATAACCTTATCTCCCTTTTCAAACATTGAATTTTCTTTTATATAATCCATTACCTTTTCTGACAAAACTTTCACTTCCTAAACTTATTTTTCATAAGATTTATTATTTTTTAAGTTTATATATTTTTAATCTCATATTACTATATCATATTACTATATAATATAATAATATATATTTTCCATTTTTCAAAACATCCCTATAAAAAGGAAAAAAATGAAGACTATAAAAGAAGTTTATTACTCCTATAAATAATTCTTCATTATTTACTTTTCCCTATTATATATACATATGACACATTCAAATTCTTAATATAAACTATATATCTTTGAAACAAGAACTGTCATATCATCTTTTACTCTATTGCCACTTAATTTTTTTGCTTCTGTTAATAATCCTTCAGCTACCTCCTTAGGATTGTTGCAATTATTTTTACCTAAATAATCAACTACCCAATCTACCCTGCCTACATTTTCATCATTATAATCTAATACTCCATCACTAAGCATAACAATAATATCCCCATTTTTTAATTTCATCTGTTGTATGTCTATATCCGCCTTATCTAAAACACCAATAGGAAGAGATTTTGATTTTATAATTTCTAAACTATCCCCTGATTTTAAGAATGTTGCTACCGCGCCCACTTTCAAGAAATCAATTTCCCCAGTATATAAGTCTATACTACTTAAATCTATAGTAGAAAATTTTTCTTCTTCAGCAAATCTCAATGTCATTATCGAGTTTACTGTATTAATAGCTGTAATTTTACTAAAACCTGCGGATGTAAACTTTTCTATTAATTCAACAGCAGCCTCACTCTCTCTCCCTGCTTGAGGACCAGAACCCATACCATCACTGATAATCGACATATAACTTCCATCTGCAAGCTTTCCAAAGCTATAGCTATCTCCACTTAACTTTTCACCATCTTTACACTGCCTAGCAATATTTGAAACCACATGAAACTTAGGTGTTTCTTCAAATGTTACCTTGCACATATTAGTGTTTATATCTATACTACACCCCTCATCACTAACGCACATACACTTCCCTGTGACACCATTTATAATAGGCAATAATTCCTTCACACACATTTGGCTTCCGCTGCAAGTGTTAAGTGAAAACTTAATACTTAATCTTCCTGCTTTATCATTCAAACACATAAGATCATTATACTTAATTCTATTTTTATCTAGCGCTCTACATATAATCTTTTCCATAGAAGTATCTATTTGAATTTCTGAGTTAAATTCTTCAACAATTTCTCCTACAGAACACGCCATATTATTGATCTGATTTGCTAAAAGTGCTCTACCTTCACTAAGTCTTGTTCTCCACATTTCATTTATAATATGTTTATTAACAATATCTTCTGTATTTTTAAGTAGGGCAGTTCTTTTTATACATTTTCTTTCAATTTCATCCGGTACACTATCGCTCTTACTCTTACTCTCAAAATTCTGAATCAATTCTTCAAATGCGGCGTATGTATAATGTAATTCTCTTTTCCAACACATAGATTTCATATTACAATTACTACATACCCTATCCGCAAGATTTTCAACTAACGCACTGCTTTTACCTTTCATTGCAAGCTTCTCATTATCAACTAAATTATTTAATATATCCGACATATTAGAAAGTACATCTGAAAAATTATTTAGCCGTCCTACAAATGTATCTTTAATTTTATTTATATATCCCTGCTCTATACTTTGCTTTTTTTTATCTGAATTGAACTCTAAAGATAATTCCCCATAAACCTTTTGTGGTATTAACAAAAATATCACAGCTGCTACAATTGCCTCAAATATTATAAACTTAGGACCTGTAATACAATAAATTTTTATTATTGAAAAAGCCACTAAATAGGATGTTGCACTTAAATACTTTCCAGTTTCTTTAAAAACACCTGTTATTAAACCACAAATGCCATACATTCCTATAAATATAATCATATTTTCAGAAGACATTCCTACAATAATACCCATAGCAACTCCTGATGCAGCTCCAGCACCACTTCCGTTAATATAAGCTATTATTATAACAAATGCAAGTCCTAAAATATTTGTAATTGATATGTTGAAAACACTGAGTCCCCACGTACCTGCTATAATTAAAGAACTTATAATTGACATACTTATTATCTCTTCATTTGAAAATATATGTTTTGTTTTAATCTCCTTAAAGCATAAAAGACTATACTCCAGAATAAAATATAAAGGGAAGATACATAAAACTAGAAAAAATGAATTTATAAAAGACATTAACCAGCTTACTTGAACTATAAAAAAATTATATATAAAAAATTCAAATGTAATAATAAGAAGCATACTAGCTAGTGCCGTAGTTTTCACTTCTATTTTATTAAAAATATGACTTAGCAGAGCGATCGTAACTATTACAACTAAATATGATGGTAAATTCACTATGCTATCATATAAAGTGATATATCCTAAAAATGTACCACTAGTCGCAATTATTAAAATCTTATCATTATTAATAAATATAGTAGCTATTAAAAAGGCTATACCAAATGGCGCAGTATTATTAAGCAGTAGCACTCTGCTTATTAATAAGCTTACTGTAAAATAAATAATTCCTCTAACAATTAAATTAATATTTAATGCATTTTTCTTTTGCGCTTCATCTTTTGTCTTTCTTACTCTTTCGTATGGAAATATATCAATTCCGTATTGCATATTACATATCACCCACCTTTAATAATTAGGACTTCATTATAACAAACCATATTGGAAATATTTGTCATAAGGTGAGATGCTTGTACATTTTTTATGAGACATTTATTTGTATTTTTTTTACATTTTGTTTTTATTATCCCCTATAATATAAAAAAACCTACCATATTTATATAGCAGGTTTTAAAATATTAAATAAAGTTTGTCACTTAATGCTATTATATATTCAAGAAAGTTACACATTTATGTTTTTATGTAATGTTTTATTGCGAATATACTTTATAGTACCTAAATAAATAAAAAAACAACTCACAAATTTCTTTGTGAGTTGTGGTAGCGGAAATAGGACTTGAACCTACGACCCTTCGGGTATGAACCGAATGCTCTAGCCAGCTGAGCTATTCCGCCATACTTGGTTGCGGGAGTAGGACTTGAACCTACGACCTTCGGGTTATGAGCCCGACGAGCTACCAACTGCTCCATCCCGCGATATTTGGTGCTGAAGACCGGAATCGAACCGGTACGGTGTTTAACCACCGCAGGATTTTAAGTCCTGTGCGTCTGCCAGTTCCGCCACTCCAGCATATTGGGTTTTTGTATTTTCATTATGCAATCATAATTATCATAAAATTTTATTTAGTCAACGTATTGAATAATTCAAACTTTATTGGTTGCGGGAGTAGGACTTGAACCTACGACCTTCGGGTTATGAGCCCGACGAGCTACCAACTGCTCCATCCCGCGATATTTGGTGCTGAAGACCGGAATCGAACCGGTACGGTGTTTAACCACCG
>JBLHPD010000220.1:0-7616 GCA_047624165.1 Clostridium sp.
CCAAAATATTCACCACCAGTCAAATCATATTTTTAATCTATCTGATGTTTATATTCGACGTTGTATAACCAAAACCCTTTTTGCCAATATAAGGAAATTATTAATTTGCAATGGCTGAGTAGTAACCATCGGATGTACTATCCGTAATAAGTGCAATCTTACTCATTTTAACTTCACCTTTCTGCAATGAAAATTTTTTTCTGTTTTATATTTTAATCAAAAATATGCTATTAACAATATTATATCCTTATATGTCTATTATTAAAACACTTTTATCTTGTTAAATATTTAAAGTGACTATTTTATAAATTATGCTATAATGTATTGTAAATTAATATATATGAAAGGTAGTGTTATATATGGGGTTTTTACGTTGGATTGGCGGAATAGTAGTGTTTTTTTGGGCTTTAGGCCTTATATTTAGAATCGGTGGCGGTATGATACATACTTTACTTGTAGTAGCTGTAATAGTTTTCATAGTGGATAAGATTTCAGGGAGAAGAATAAAATAAATTATAATTACATAATTTTAAATTTCAACCATTGAAATATAGAGTGCATATGGACTTGTGTAAAATAAGTCTATATGCACTCTATTTTATACTCAATTTATTTAAATTTATAATTCTCAAGTACCCGGGTTCTGCCGAGGTCGTATGACACAAAATAGACTAGCATACTGTCTTGTTATTTATTGGAACGTCCCTTATGTTCAATATACTAACTACATATGAATATATGCCTTTTAAAGGTACCTTTAGACACAGTACACCTATCATCTATGTGAAATCCAGCGGAGGTAATTTGCTGTGCCATATCTTCAAAAGTAATGATTACCATTCTATCCGCTATTCTACGGGTGCTATTCATAATAGCTAACTGCTCACCCGTCGTAATTTGAGTAAATATTCCATAAGGAAGGTCAACGATGGCCACATTAAATTTTTCCTTAGCATCATTAATATCACAAATAGTTATTACATCTTCATATCCAAAGTAGCGTAGGTTTGTTTTGGCATTTTTACCAATAAATGGATTTATCTCATAACCTTTAATTTTAATTCCCATTGAAATAGCTTCAATTAGCACCGTTCCAATTCCACAACATGGATCAATAACACTACAATCCGGATTATTACCTACTGCTATATTAACAAGAGCTCTACAAACAGTTACCTTTAGTGCGTTAGAATAAGAAAAAGGCTTTCTATTGTGGAATACCCAGTCATTCGTATTACTTTCACACTCCCCAAAGACCCATTTATTAGCTACTTTTGTTATACCAAAAGTAATTTTAGGATTTTTAAGTTCAGCTTCTCCAAGTATGTTAAAGCCTATTTTAAATTCAATCTTACGCCCCTCATGAAACCCTATTGTTTCACCTGTTGCATTGATATAAACAACCTTATAATTTATGCTGGTTAGTTCGTCTTTAACAATTTGATCAATAATTTGGTCCATTGTATCTCCAGTATACATTATGGAGATACACTTTTTTATAAAAGGACTTCTCGAGGGATCCACATAAATATCAGAAAATATGTGTTTTTCATCAAGTAGTTTATTAAAGAGACACTTTATTTCCATTTTGCATAGGCTTTCTTCATCTCTCGAATAATTAGTTGTGTATAAATATTTTTTTTCATTTTGTGGTAGCTGAAACATTAAAGCCCAACCTTTCTATAATATAAAAACCACCTTCATTAAGAGGGCGTGTTATCTATGTTAATATTTTATTTTGTATTAGATACATATTTTAATCTTTGAATTATTGGAAGATGTTGTAATAGCATTTAGATTATATTTATATCTTTTAGGAAGCTATCAACTTTCTTTTCGTATTCATCTTTGTTCTTTAAGTAAGCCTCTGCGTGACCAGCATTCGGTGCAATATATATATCTTTGTAGCCCTTCTTTACTGAATACATTTGTTTACACATAAAAGTAGGTACATAGTCATCCTTTTCGCCATGAATAAACAATATTGGAATTTCTATCTCAGCTAGAGTAGTTATCGGCGACACATCTCTGAAATCCCATCCAACCCTCATTTTGCTTATTTTACTTGCTAATCTTACTACAGGTAATTTTTTTATATTATAATCTTTCGCTAATCTATGCTTAAATAAATCTTGTGCATCAGAGTATCCACAGTCATCTATACAAAATTTTATTCTATCGTCTATTGCAATATTTTGAAGAACTGTTCCAGCACCCATGGACTCGCCATGCAAACCTACTACTATATCTTTTCCTAATTTATTATATATCCAATCTGTACATTTTTTCAAATCAAACTTTTCATAATAACCAAATGAGGTGTTGCATCCACCACTTAAGCCATGATTTCTATGATCATAAATAAACACAGAGAAACCTCTTTTCAAAAACATATCCATGTATTTAACACAGCCATATAAACTCCAGGTTATTCCATGGCACAATATTATAATTTTTTTTGAACTATTATTGGGAAAGAAAAACCCATGAATTTTATAGCCATACTGAGAATCTAAATAAACTTCTTGTTTTTTAAGCTTGTTAAATAGTTCTACTTCTATTTCTCCTTTTTCTACTTCATAATCGTAGGTATAGTCATATTTTTGGACTTTAGGATATATAATCATACTAGAAAAATGCCATCCTATAATAAAAATAGCTATAATAATTAAAATAGCTATAATAAATAATACTTTTAACATCGTAACATCTCCCGGATAAAAAATCAAATACCACCCAACTTCAATAATATTAGTTAGGTGGGCTTAATTCAAATTTAGTTTGTATTTATTTATATTTTTTTCTAGCATCTAAAAAGAATCTTATGCAAATAATGAAACCTAATATTAATATAGTAGAAATCCAAAAGGGTGTTGACATAATTATATTTTTAGATTCACTATAAATTACTATTGAACTTAGTGCAGGGACGACTAAGGAATCGCCTTTAAATTGCTTTATGGTTTTAACTCCTGCTTCTTCTCCATCTACTACAATATTCCATGTCCCACTCTTGGATAACTTAATAGTTATCTCTTCTCTATTAGCATTGAACGCTACTACAATATCGGACCAAGAGTCCATATTTGCATTGTGGCCTATTTCATATGCTACAACATTTTTGGGTACTATTAAGAAGTTCAAGTTTTTCTTAATCATATCCGCTGAAGTCATGCTGAAAGCGGGATGTGATTTTCTTAATTTTATTAAACCTTTGAAATAATTAACAGTTTCAGTATTTTGAGATTTTCGTGTCCAATCAAGCTTATTTATACTATCGACGGACTTATAGGAGTTTTTAACGCCCTTTTTAGTTCTCAAAAATTCCTGTCCAGCTTGGAAGAATGGAATACCTTGGGAAGTAAGGATAATAGAATCTGCCATCTTGTGCATTTTTAATATTATTTCATCATTGTCCTTTGGGTTTGTTACACGAAGTTTATCCCATAATGTATTATTATCGTGAGATTCAACATAATTAACTGATTGTGCGGGTTCTATTTTTCCCCAAGTTTTTATAGTGCTTGAGTATTCTATTCCTCCAACTATTCCCTTTTTTAAATCTGCTTCTACATTAGCTTTACCGCTAACAAAGCCTTTTTCTTTTGCATCTAGTAATACACTACCTTGCAAGGCATCTCTCATTGCATCGTTAAAAGGTGCTATTCCAGGCATTTTATCCGCATTTTTTTGTGTTGCTTTTATATCTGTTGAAAAAGTAGTCCCTATATCTGAGCCCTCTCCGATAATAAGAATTGACGGATCTATAGTACTTAGTTTCTTTCTAACTTCATTCATTGTCCCTACATCAATGAGACTCATAAGATCGAATCTAAATCCATCTAAATTGTATTCTTTTGCCCAATACATCACTGAATCCACTATGAATTTCTTTGCCATTACATTTTCAGAGGCAATGGTATTTCCATAACCGCTTTCATTTGAATTTGTACCATCTTTATTATATCTAAAATAATATCCAGGTACTATTTTATTGAAATTTGAATCAGTATCACTGTACATGTGACTATATGCTACGTCCATGGTTACTCTTAACCCTTTGTCATGAAGAGCTTGTACTGCTTGCTTCAATTCTTGAACTCTCGCAATTGGATTGTATGGATCGGTTGAATAACTTCCTTCAGGTGCATTATAGTTTTTAGGATTGTAACCCCAGTTGAATTGCGGCTGATTTGAAGTCTCATTAACACTAGAGAAATCAAATATTGGCATAATATCCACATGTGTTACCCCTAAATCCTTTATGTAATCAATGCCTGTTCGCTTTCCATCAGTTCCATATGTGCCTGTTTCAGTAAGCGCTAAAAATTTCCCTTTGTTCTCCATGCCACTATTTTTATCTATGGAAAAGTCTCTAACATGTAGTTCGTACAAAATGGCATCATTTAAATTTGTGAAATTAGGTTTTTCACTCGGCTTCCATATTTTAGGATTCGTGTCCTTTAAGTCTATTACAGCGCCCTTGTCACCGTTTGCAGCCACAGAACGAGCATAGGGATCTACAGCTTCAATAAAGCCTCCTCCTGTATTAACTTTATACGTATAGAATATGCCCTTTTGGTCTCCATTTAAATCAAAAGTCCATGTCCCCTTTTCACTTTTTATCATACTAGATTCAGTACCACTTTTATCATTCCATTTTTTATAGGTTACAAGTTTTACCTCAATAGCAGTTGGTGCCCAGACCCTAAAGCTTGTTTTACTAGTAGAATAAGTATTACCTAAATCATTTCCTTCATAATAAAACATTTTTTCAAAACCATCACTCCCCATTACATCGCCAAGCACTACCTCTTTTTCTGGGAAGCCATCCTTTGAGACCGTAAGTTTTTTTCCAAATGTCACATTTTCACTAAGCTCTATCTTGCCAAATGATGAAGTTCCATCATGCACTTCATCACTTGCTACTTTTTTTATTTTTACCACCTTACCATCTTCCTTAACAGTAAACCCTTCATTAGTATCGGCCATAAATGGAAATACTTTGTTTGTTTCTATGCTTATGATATTCAGGTCATCTAATTTTGCAACTACAAATTTACCCGATTTATCTAAAGCTGGTTCAACTACTTTTACTATCTTTGCTGAACTTGCTGTAGCAGCAGAAGGATATATTTTGGGGTCACCTTCTTTAAGCCAAATTTCTCCAACACCATTATTGAATTGCAGAATAAATCTATTCTGGTTAGTATCCTTTTTGCCTTCGTCCGTGCGCACCATAAATCCTATTTTATTAAATTCCCCCTCAAGCTCAGCTACGCAAAATTGACCAAATGCGTCTTTGCCGGTGAAAGCAAATTTATTTCCATCTTTTTTATCAGTCCAAAGCCACATGTTCCATTTCAAATCACTGCTTGGATTTTTAGCATAATGAATAATTATCTTTGTTTTGCCACTTTGAGCAAATGTATGTACATTTGGTAATAATAAAAAAAATCCCGTCACAATTAAAATAGCAACAAAAAAAATTATGAATCCTTTATTTTTTTTGTTGCCCTTTATCTTTAATTTCATAAATTTCCTCCTCTAAAAATATGGTCCTCAAATCTATATTTTTCTAGTTTAAGTATTCCACGTAAAATTAATAAAACCCTTCTTTATTTGAAATTGATAATATATTATATAAACCAATATTTAGATATTTTCTAGGCACTAGTTTACAAATTGTTACTATTTATTTATATGTTTCTTTTCAATTAGTTCAAACGTGATATAATTTATAATGTAGTTAACATTATACTACTTTTTATAAAATTTGGGGGATTAATTTATGGATATGAAGGAAAGAAAGATTCTTATACTCCAGGGTTCAATGTATAAAGTAATAATTACCTTGGCATTGCCAATAATGTTTAGTAATTTAATTCAGACTTTATATAGTTTAATTGATGGAATTTGGGTAAGTAAACTAGGATCAATACAATTTGCAGCAATATCTTTCGTTTGGCCAGTTATGTTCCTATTCATTTCTGTAGGAATCGGGTTATTTATTGCAGGAACTTCGATTTTATCTCAATTTATTGGCGCATCAAAATACGACAAAGCATCAAAGTATGCGACTCAACTTATTGCGATTGCATTTGTATGTGCTATTTGTTTTTCATTTATAGGATATTTAATAAGCCCAATTATAATAAATATTATGGGTGCAAACGGTGAATTAGCTCATTATAGTGAAATTTTCTTAAGGTTAACATTTTTAGATATGCCTTTCACATTTCTGTTTTTTTGTTTTAATGCAATTATGAGTTCACAAGGAAACACGCTAACACCTACTATATTAAGTTCTATAAGTGTTATTATAAATGCTATCTTAGACCCAATTTTAATTTTTGAATTTAATATGGGAATTGCAGGAGCACCTATAGCCACACTTATATCTAAAGCCATTCTTGCAGGTGCAGGATTATACATGCTTCATAGATCCACTTCAAAAATTAAACCAAGTTTTAGTAAGTTTGCTTTTGATAAGGATATATTAATTAAATTATTTAAAGTTGCTCTCCCTTCTGCTATTGGCCAAACTGGTTCAGCTCTTGGTTTTATAATCCTTAATGGCTTTATTGTATCCTATGGGACCTCAACTCTTGCTGCCTTTGGTATGGTGAATAGAATAACATCACTTATTATGCAACCAGCCATGGGTATAGGTGCATCACTTACAGCTATTGTGGGACAAAACCTTGGTTCCGGTAATTTAGACCGTGTTAAAGAAGCTTTTATTAAGGCATTAAAACTGACAATAAGCATTTCGATTATAGGTTGTATTGTGTTGATTTGGAAAGATAAGCCAATAGTCAATTTTTTTATACGTTCTAAGGATGATAATGACGTTATATCTCAAGGCATTACTTATTTAATGTATATTTCTTTTTCAATGCCACTAATGGGCATATTCAGCGTATTTCAAGGGATATTTCAGGGCTCCGGACATACAAAATACTCCATGAGTATGGAGATAGGTAGGCTATGGTTTGTAAGACTTCCTATGATATTGCTTTTTAAACATTTTACAACAATTGGCTCAGAAGGAATATGGCTCTCTATGAGCTCTAGTAATTTGATTGTATGCTTGTATGGATATTACATTTATAGGAGAGGTGGGTGGCAAAAAAAAATAATTAGGACTAACGATTAATTATCACTCACTTTTAGGTTCCTAAATCCCATGATAAATGTTAACTGGTATTTATTGTCCCCTAGAATTACCTGTGTCAGTTACATACTAGGTTACTTTAACGACATTTCAGAAGGTAAGTCTCCTATTTCTATAAATGTGGGGATAACAATTGATAATTGTTATCCCCACAGAGGTCGTAAATCTTCTTCTGAAGTCGTTAATTGCAGCTACGCAGGAGATGATTTAATCTATTAAATTAATTTTTTCTTTTGAAAAATACATTATCGATAATGTCGACTCTAGAAATACCTATTATATTAGATATCTTTAATGATATCTTACCATCCTTGTAAATTCTATCCTTGTTCGCATCAAGTAAGATTGTTATTTTTTCTTTTAGTTTTTCATATGGCATAATACCATCTAAATAAAAATCTACTAAATCCTTTAAACATGCTGCTAATTCTTTTGGGTC
>JBLHPD010000221.1:0-7608 GCA_047624165.1 Clostridium sp.
TTAATTGATTTAGCATATGGTATATTGTTTTCTGTAGGCATTTTTATCCATCCTTTAGTTATATTTCTTCGCAGTAATATAATACTTTAGGATGGTGAAAATGTCTATTTTTGCTTTCGTTTTAATTAATTCCAAAATATGTTAGTAAATTTGCTCATTTATAGTACTTGTTATTAATTTGGAAATATTTTATTTTTTAATTTTGTTATCTCTTCTTCATTTAACTTATTAACTTAATAAAAGATAATTAAAATAACTGAATAACCTTAGATCCACAACATTTTTTATATTTTTTACCACTTCCGCATATACAAGGATCATTTCTTCCTATTTTAGTAGTAGTATTATTATGTTCTGAATTTAATTCGTTTAAAGTATATCCCTTTAATGTCCAAAGTCTGGTATTATTTATAAAACTATTGATTTCTACTAAAAATTCTTGAAGGTCCTTTTCACTTATATCTTCCAATGAATCTATTATGTTCTCTATTACCTCTTCTCTTTCATTTTCTTGAATATCATCATATAAATTAATTATAATCATTTCGATCTGGGTATCTTCTATTTCCCAATTATTCATTAAATACTTTTTTAATCTCATGCTTATTTTATTTTCAACTAAATACTCCGCATTGGCAGCTTCGAGTAACTCATCCTTTTTTATAATACAGAAATCCATATCACTTGAGATATTATCTCTTGTATTAATAATATGGATGACATCTTCTAGCGGAGCCATTAAACTACTAGCTATACTCCCTTGTACTATATATTCACCATAATAATCTGCACCACTTACAATTATTCCGTAAATATCAGTTTGATCTAAAGAATATTCAACATAATTATTAAGCATTTCTGTAAAATCCTTCATGAAAAACGCGCCATAGTTATATGTCATTCCCCAAAACAACTTTACTAGTTCTGTATTTTTAGCTAATATTTTTCTATACTCATCATTATCTAAAGATTTTATAGCATTTATTGTTTCATTTGGCATGATTAAATATACGCCCTCTTCTCTCATAGCTGCAAAGACAAATCCATAATCTAAATAATATTCTGGATTTGATGTAAAATTATGATCTTTAGAGGACAAATACCCATTGTTTTCAGCTATGTATTTTAAAAATTCATATCTTTCATTATCCATTAAATATAGTGATTCAGTAATTTTCTCTTCATAAACCTCTAAAAGCCTTTCTACTAATTGTCCTTTATTAAACTTAGATACCTTCGTAATATTTAGTACAGATGTTATTTGTAATAATTCAGTTTTTGTATTACATTCAAATAATTCTCTTAAATCCTGTGTAAACTTCCCTCTTTTTACTCTATTTAATAATTTATTTGCTTTTTTTTCAATTTCTAAATTCATATCATCCATTGCACTATCCAAAAGAGATGCAAAATCCCCTTCATAATCATCTATATCCAATTTATCCTCCTCTATAAATGGTACTATATTCTTTTGTCTCTTTGTTTTAGGTTTGTTATACTTGAAATTACTTCCTGGTAAATACTGTTTTTCTGTATCTCTATTTCCTACATATCCACAAACTCCATCTCTAGGTGAATTTGTATATTCAAATTTATCTACCATATCAGAGTCTTCATCTATACACTCTTCACAAAAAAACTTTTCTTCTTCATAATCAAAATAATTTGCCTTTTCATTACAATTCGCACAAAAATTTTGTATTTCTTCATTTCTAGCTAATATTTCTATTTGACTATGGTTATCCCCTGCCACATATTCGTCTATAACTTCAAGTTTTAATGCAGTAGTAGATCCAAAATCATAGTCATATGTAAATTTATCACCTACAGAAATTACCTGACTTAATTTGAAATCCATTGTTTCGGTTTGAGAAAAAAATTCAAATTCATCTTCCACTGAAAAATCATAGTTTACGCCATCTATAATGAAACTACTTAAGTGTCCACAGCATTCTAACCAAATATTTCTTAAAAAACTATCCAAATTCTTTAAAATTAAATCTATATCTATAGCTATATATAAACAATACTCTTTTGATCCATACTGTGGAACTATAGACAAAATATATTGACTCTTAGTTTTTTTAGAACTCGCAATAGATTCTTCTATCTTTGCTTTTTTGATTTTACAACCTTTAACATGTCTTTTAATAGTTCTTTCTGATAATTCCTCATTGCAATAATAACATTTACCTTTCAAATCTTATCTTCTCCATTTCTTTTTCTTAAATTTAATAAAATTAATATGTCTATTATAGATTATACACTAAAAGCTTTATATTATAAATTATTAACAAGTATGGAGTTATCTTAATTGAAAAAATAGCCGATCATAATGTAGAAACTCCTAAAAAACAACCTTAACATATAGGGAGAACTTTTTTTATAACCCCCTTGTTACTACTAATCAAGATAAGGAATTATATCCTTGTATATAGCACGTAATATATCATTAGCATCATTTTCTTGGTGGGAAGTTACAGTAATAACGGCCTCCTTGTCAGGAAATACAATACAGAATTGCCCATACTTGCCGTCAGCACGGTAAGCTCCTGGATAAGAACATAACCACAGATGATATCCATATCCTTTGTTACTTTCACTGTCGTCAGCTTTCCAGTTTGAAGTTTCTATAGTGTCAATTGTAGATGCCTTAATGTATTCCTCACTTACTATTTGTTTATCCTTATACTTGCCACCATTTAATAAAACTAACCCTAGTTTTGAAAAGTCCTCATTGGTCAAAAAAAGTTCAGTAGCACCTAGTGTATGACCACCTGGACAGCTGTGCCATTGTGGATTAAAAATTTCCAGTGGATTAAAAAGATACGGCATAAGAAAATCCCGTAAGGTCACTCCTGATACTTTTTCAACTATACGTGAAAGCATATATGTACAGGCATTTGAATAAAAAAATTCTGCTCCTGCTTCCACCTTCATTGGATCAGAAAAAAATAACTTAGCCCAATCATTTACCTTCATTCTTTCTTCATCACCAGCAAAGTAGAACTCCTTTTTTCCTGAAGACATATGTAACAGATCTCTTATTTTAATATTTTCCGAATTTGAAGTTGCTATGTCCTTGTATTCTAAGAAAAAACTTAATACTGTGTCAGTTATTTTTAGCAAGCCTTGATCTTGACAGATTCCAATAGCTATTGATGTAAAAGTTTTAGAACCAGAATATATGCAAACTTTATCCTCCTTAGCCCTCCAAAAATGTGAAACCTCACCTTTACCCTTTTGATAAATGTTTATTCCATAAAGACCCAGGTGCCTTTCCTGTACAGTTAGTCGAAATTGATTTAATATGGATTCTTCCATGTTCTCCCCTCCAATTATTGTAACGAAACAAATAATTTATTTAAGTTATAATATATATAACTATCAATATTAATTTCATTAATTTAATCATATTATATACTTATTTTTTTCTATTTTCAATTTTAAAGAGAATCCACAAATAGCTAGACACTCTGCCTAAAGTCACAGTCAACCTAGCGGGTACAAGATATAATCCTGTCATTTTCTGATAAATTATTATATAATGTTAATAATATAATGTAAATTATATAATATACAAATTATAGCGAGGTATTAAATATGGCAAAAAAAGGTAGCAGAAACAATGATTTTTTATATAATTCTAAAGCAAATGCTTCTCCACAAATATACTCAATATTAATTGATCTAGTAAACCAAGATAAAGAAGATTTAGCACAAGTAGTGATAAAAATTGATTATTTATTAGACTATGCAAGTCGGTGTATAAAACAAAAAGATTTTGAGGAAGCAAATGAAGGTTTAACTAAGGCTAGAACTAGAATAGATATGTTAAAAAGCGAAGACGTTAATACTGAGCATCTAGAATATTTATATGCTGGAATAGCAAAAAAGGCCAACCTATAATATATTCCAATTGCAATTTTTGGATTTCTATGCTCACAAAAATAATTGCTCTTGTGAGCTTTTCCTCATCGCCTATGATAATTTTGCTATTGTCACTGCTCGAAATCTAATCAATGAATGAGCTTCTCATGGCAAATTACCTTATGAAAGTTAATGATGATCCTAGATTTAAGAGATGGGTTTTATCCTCAATGATATCACATACATATTACCATAACTTTGTAACACACCTTTTAGAAGCAGCCCACTTATTTGAGATTTTGCATGGGTAGAGATTAAATGCAATATTATAGGCACCAATAGCTACTACTGTAGCTACGGATACTCACTCTAAATTTAAGCTATTGTTGTAGTCTCTCATAAATTTATGATTAACATTGTTTTTTATATCCACATAACAATAATTTTCTAAGCTAGAAGGCAACATTAAGGATTTAAATGAAGGTATGTCCTCAATCACTTCAAGCTCACGGTTTATAAATAATAACTCCACTCCATCTGTAGCTATTCCATATTGACATGTTGGTGATGTGCTTATGTAACTTTTTAGCTGCTCAATACAAGTTACAAGTCCAGAGCCCTGCCTTTTAACTTCAATAAAAATATAAGGTCTCTTAGTATTGTTCTTATAAGTTGAAACTACAACATCCACAAAACCAACTTTAGAAAAACTGTTAACTTGATACTCCACATCTAAAAGTTTTTCAGGATATTTATAGCTTTCCTTCAGTAGTCAACAATTTGATTTGACATTCTACCGATTCTATCAGCATTCTGATACTCCTCAACATTTAAATATCTACAAGCTTTAATCCACCCAATTTCCTCTAATATAAAATTCAAGTTGCTCTGCTCTAATATTTTAACATCCGCATAATATTTCTTACTTCAACTACTCTAATTAATGAATGCCCGTAAGTATTCTTAATCTAAAACCAAAAAAAATCTAGCATTTATCTTGCCAGATTTATCATCTTTATTAGACCTTGTGTATTCAAATATATATATTTTGTAACAGAATCAGTATTTTATATCTTTGCTTACCATTTAACTTGTTGCAGACACTGCTAAAAAAATAAATAGTTGATTAAAATTAGACTCCTATTCTAATTTTAGATTATCTATTTAAGTATAGTATTGTATAAATTAAAATGCAATTGTCAAAATTTTGGTTTGACATAAAACTATATTTATATTATGATTAGTTTTATACCAAACTATATTTATAAAGGAATTGTAAATGAATAAATACAATCCTTTACAATATCAAGCAAGCCCATAAAAAGGGTAGGTATATTACTAATCAAGGTTGATAAATTTAGCCTGTAGTGAGTGTGAAAACCATTCCACATAATAAAGGATATAATGAATGAAACTTTAGGAGGTTATTATGAAAACAAAAATATTTGAACCTATTAAAATTGGTAATATTGAAATTAAGAATAGGATAGTAATGGAACCAATGGGACTTATGGGACTCGCAGACAGAGAAGGTGGATTTAATCAAAGAGCGGTTGATTATTATGTAGAAAGAGCAAAAGGTGGCGTCGGATTAATAATAACAGGTTTTACAAAAGTTGAAAATGAAATAGAAGAAATGAAAATGCCAAGTTTTACTTGTGTGACACATAATCCAACAGCCTTTGCTAATTCAGCATATGAGTTAACAGAAAGAGTACATGCTTACGGAACAAAAATATTTCTTCAAGTATCAGCAGGTCTTGGAAGAAGTGCTAATCCAAAATTGTTAGTTACAAAACCGATTGCGCCATCAGCTATACCTAACTTTTGGGATCCAAGTATAACGTGTAGAGAGTTAACTACAGATGAAGTAGAGAAAATTATTAGTAGATTCGAAGAAGCAGGTAGAATTGCTAAAGAAACAGGGTTTGATGGAATAGAATTACATGCTGTTCATGAGGGTTACTTGGCTGATCAATTTGCAATGTCAGTATTTAATAGAAGAACTGATAAGTTTGGTGGAAGCCTAAAAGATAGAGCAACTTTTCCTATAGAAATATTAAAAGCAATTAGGCGAGGTGCTGGTCAAGATTATCCAGTAACAGTTAGATATGGCCTTAGAAGCTTTATAAAAGATTGGAATCAAGGAGGTATTGATGTAGATCAGCCAGAAATGGGTCGTAACTTTGAAGAAGGATTAAAACTTGCTAAAATTTTAGAGGAAGCTGGTTACGATGCTTTAAATGCAGATGTTGGTTCTTATGATGGCTGGTATTGGGCTCATCCACCACTGTATCAAGAGGAAGGATTATATTTACCATTTACAAAAGAACTTAAAAAAGTTGTTAACATACCTGTAATTGTTGCTGGTAAACTTGGAAATCCCGAATTAGCACAAGCAGCATTGAATGAAAATAAAGCAGATATGATAGGATTAGCCAGACCGTTATTAACTGATGCAGAATGGCCGAATAAGGTTAAAAAAGGAAATGAAGAAAATATTCGACCATGTATTGGCTGCCATGATGGATGTCTTCAAAGAATATTTAGTCATAGACCAATATCTTGCGGAATAAATCCAGCAACAGGACGCGAAAAAATATATGGCATAGAAAAAGCTCTTGAAACAAAAAAAGTAATTATAATAGGTGCTGGAATAGCAGGACTTGAAGCAGCTAGAGTATCTACATTACGAGGACATGAAGTAGCACTTTATGAAAAAACAAATGTTATAGGTGGTCATATTCATGAAGCATCTGCACCAGACTTTAAAATGGAAGATAGACGTCTTTTAAGTTGGTATGAAAATGAATTAAAAAGATTAAATATAGATGTAAAAATGAATACAGTAGTTACTCCAGAGATTATTAAAGAATCAAAAGCTGATGTAGTTATTGTTGCAACAGGATCAAATCCAGTAAAATTAAATTTTTTACCTGGAATGGATAAGGATAACATATGTTGTGCTGAGGATTTACTTTTAGGCAAAAAGATTGCGGGAAATACTGTAGTTATTGTTGGTGGGGGATTAGTTGGCTGTGAAACTGCACTTTGGTTAGCACAACAAGGCAAAGATGTAACTGTTGTAGAAGGCTTAGGAGATGTAATCGCTGCAGGACCAACTATAAATCATGCAAATAAATCTATGCTGAAAGATCTTATGGACAAGCATAATGTTAAGATAATGACTAATACAAAGCTTTTAGGTGCAAATGACGGAGGAGTAAATCTAAGTCAAGGAAATAAAAATATAACGGTGCCAGCCGAAACTATCTGCATCGCAGTAGGTTATAAATCAGAAAACACACTTTTTCATGAAATCGAAAATATTGACGCAGTTGTACATATAATAGGTGATGCTTCAAAAGTTGCAAACATAATGAAAGCAGTTTGGGATGCTTATGAAGTTGCAAGAAGCATTTAATTCGTAAACTAAATTCAGAAACATAAAATAACCAGAGCGTATAATAAGTGGTCAAACTTACTTTTGTGATATAATCAAAAAGTAAGTTTGACCACTTATGTTTTTTTATAAAAGTAGAAGTTATCAGATAAAATCAATTACTTTTTTTCATTTCATAAATTAAAAACCACTAAGTAAAACTTAGTAGTTTTTTGTTACCTGGCGACGACCTACTCTCCCACAAAGTTACCCCTGCAGTACCATTGGCGCATTGAAGCTTAACCGACCTGTTCGGTATGGGAAGGAGTGTTACCTTCATGCCATAATCACCAGAT
>JBLHPD010000222.1:0-7561 GCA_047624165.1 Clostridium sp.
GTTAATTTATAATTTTATGAATTGAGATTTAATTCATAAAAACAAAAAAATGGCTCCGCGAAAAGGATTTGAACCTTCAACCTATCGGTTAACAGCCGAGCGCTCCACCGTTGAGCTATCGCGGAATAATATCATTTCTAACTACAATGACATTATATCATATATAATTAAAAATTCAATAGGTTTTTGTTTTTTATATTTTTTTATAATTACTCTTTTAACTCTTTTACTCTTAAGCATCATGCTCTTAAGTATTACAGCCTTTATATCTAAAACTACATAAGACCTTATATTCATACCTTTAACTGATATAGTATCTTAAAAAAAGTAAAAGGACATTTTAGATTAACTAAAATACCCTTTTACTTTTTTTAAAAAGATTACTGTAATGGTTTCATTGTAGGGAATAGGATAACATCTCTTATTGAAGAAGCGTTAGTTAAGAACATTACCATTCTATCAATTCCTATACCAAGCCCTCCTGTTGGTGGCATCCCTGTTTCTAATGCACTCATAAATTCTTCGTCTATTAAATAAGCCTCATCATCGCCTAATTCTCTTTCATTTGCTTGTTGCATAAACCTATCTCTTTGAACTACTGGATCATTCAACTCTGAGTATGCATTACACACTTCTCTTCCAAATACAAAACCTTCAAATCTCTCTGTAAACTCTGAATTTCCTCTCTTCTTCTTAGTAAGAGGTGAAATTTCTACAGGATAATCACATAAGAATGTTGGCTCCATTAAATGTTCTTCTGCATATTCTTCAAATAGTGCATTTAGTATATCTGCTTTTGTACAATCTTCTATCTCTTTTTTAAATTCTAAATGCTTTTCTTTAGCTATCTTTCTAGCCTCTTCATTTGTATTAATCTGTGTAAAATCAACACCTGAATACTCTTTTACTGCATCTACCATAGTAATTCTTCTCCATGGTGGTGTAAAGTCTATTTCAGTTCCTTGATAATTAACTTTTGTAGTTCCATGAATTTTTTCACAAACATAAGCTATCATGTTTTCAGTAATTTCCATCATATCATTATAATCTGCATAAGCCTCATATAGTTCTATCATTGTAAACTCGGGATTATGTCTTACATCCATTCCTTCATTTCTAAAATTTTTACCCATATCATATACCTTTTCGAAACCAGCAACAATAAGTCTTTTTAAATATAGCTCTGTTGCAATTCTAAGATACATATCAATGTCTAGCGTATTATGATGAGTCATAAATGGTCTTGCTGCAGCGCCTCCTGCTATTGGCGCTAAAATTGGAGTTTCAACTTCTAAAAATCCTTTATTATCTAAGAATTCTCTGATATATCTAATTATTGCTATTCTCTTCATAAAAGTTTCTTTTACTTCTGGATTCATTATTATATCTACTTCTCTTTGTCTATATCTTAAATCAGGGTCCTTTAATCCATGCCATTTTTCTGGAAGTGGTTTTAGAGACTTAGCTATAAGCTGGAAATCCACTATATGTAGTGATATTTCACCAGTTTTTGTAACAAAAGGCGTACCAGTTATACTTAAAAAATCTCCTATGTCAAAACTTTTATATTCTTTTAATTTTTCTTCGCCTACATCATCTATTTTTATGTATAATTGTATTTTACCATATCTATCATGAACATCAGAAAAACCAGCCTTGCCATGAACCCTTTTAGACATAAGTCTTCCTGCCACAATAACCTGCGTACCTACTAATTTTTCATAATTGTCCTTAACTTCTTGTGATGTATGTGTTCTTTCAACTTTATATACATCAAACGGATCTTTACCTTGTTCTTGCAGGTCAGCTAATTTTCGTCTTCTTATAGTTACCTGTTCATTATATTTAGATTCAAGTTCATGCATACTCTTCTCTTCGTTCTTTTCTTCATTTGACATTAATATCCCTCCTGATTGCTTATGTGTATATATTTATTTAGGGCACCTACCAATTATATATTGTTAAGTACCCTTATTTTTTATAAAAACATTGCTTTATAAAAACCATACTCTGTATAAATTATATTTTCTTTGACGAACTATCTACGTCTTACCTCTAGTACTTCGTATTTACCAACACCATCTGGCACTGTAACTTCTATAATTTCTCCTGCTTTTTTCCCTATTAATGCACTTCCAACTGGCGATTCGTATGATATTTTATTTTCCATTGGGTCTGCTTCTGCTGAACCCACTATATAAAATTCGACTTCTTCATCAAACACATAATCCTTAACCTTAACAATTGCCCCTATACTTACTACATCTTTTTCAATTTCATTTTCATCTATAACACTTGCATTTCTAAGCATTTTTTCCAATTGTATTATTCTACCTTCTACAAATGCTTGCTCATTTTTAGCTTCATCATATTCTGAGTTCTCACTGAGATCACCATAACCAAGCGCTACTTTTATCTTTTCAGTTATATCTTTTCTCTTTACAGTCTTAAGAAATTCCAATTCATCTTCTAATTTTCTAATTCCCTCATATGTCATTACATATTGTTTTGGTCCGCTCATTTATTTCTCCCCTTTTAAATTTTTATTAAATAAGTTAGTAAATAAGTTAGTAAACATCCATAAAATCCGCTATAAAATAACGTTACCCAAACACACTAGTCCCCTACCGTATAAATATTTTTCTTAAATTCTAAAAATATAGTACATTCACGGAATTTATGTAATATAAAATTATTTATTCAAATTAATGAATTATTGGGGCTTCAACTCATTATTAGAATAACAATCCATGTAACCATTTAGCACATTATAAATCAGTCAATTAATATTGTCAATATGCCAGGCCCAAAATAGGCTAATATATTACATTATTGTTGAATTTTATTTCTTCTAGATATATGCCATTATACTTAAGAGCTTTTTCAACATCACTTTCTTGCATTTGGCATAATATTGATCCTAGAAGTTCAATAGAAAAATCTTCTTTTAAAGTATCCCAAGGTACATTGTAGCTTACATCATTTACAGCTATAATATTGTTCGCCACGCTCATACTATTATCTAAGAACCATACTAATTCACCATGATCAAATTTATAATCTTTAGATGAAATAATAAAATCTGCTATTTTAACGGAATAGAGTTCATCATCTGTAACAATAGGCGATACACCAAAGTTAGCAATTATATAATCTGCAAGCTTTCTAGCCTTTGCAAGATTTCGCGACAAAAACACAATATATTTGCTTTCTTTGGCTAGTTCCACAATAATATTATAGTTTATCATGTCGCTGGCATCGTATACCACAATGCAAGAATTTTTTATGCTTTTATTTCTCATCCTGAGCATAAGTTGTATACTTTTCATAACACTAAAACCCAAAAGCCGCTTTTGAAATCCATTAAAATAATTATAATCCATTGGCCTAAGCGTTTTGGGCGATAATTGTATTTCACTGCATTTACATAATTTTTTAGCATAAGTTATATTATGCAAGTATGCTCTTTTGTTAAAATTAGGTGGCAGCCTAACACTTGTCACATTAATATCTAGCTCTTTAATGTATTCACTACTTATTAATTTTGTTTTTAGTTTATCTTTAATTTTACTTAAAAACCCGAATTCACTATAGCAATTATCTATATTTGAATTTACACATAAAATCGGCTTCATACATATTCACCTTATAAATTAATGTACTAATATCTTATTCAGTGTTAATTATATAAATTCATGTTTTAACTTTAAAATTATTCATTTATCGCATTCAAATACTCTCTATAAGCTAAAAGCACTTGCTTTGCCTCATCATAATTCTTTTTTGTATTAATTTTATTCTTAATTTCTGTACAGTTATTAAGCCCTTTAACATACCAAGCTGTATGTTTTCTCATTTCTCTAACTGCTTTAATTTCTTCATAATAGCTTACAGCCAAATCTAAATGCCTTATACACATATCTATTTTTTCCATCGCAGTAGGGTATGTAACATCTTCTCCGTTCATTGCCTGTATAACCTCTCTAAATATCCATGGATTTCCCATTGCCCCTCTTGCAATCATTATAGCATCACAATTAGTAATTGCCTTTATTCTTATAGCAGCATCTGGGCCAAAGATATCACCATTGCCTGTTACCGGCACTCTAACGCTTTCTTTTACAGCCCTTATAATATCCCAGTCAGCCGTACCTTCATACATTTGCTCTCGAGTCCTGCCGTGTACAGCAATAGCATCGATGCCAGCATCCTCCATGTACTTAGCGAATTCTACAGCATTAACATCATTGGAATCAAATCCTTTTCTAAACTTTACTGTAACCGGCTTTATAGAAACCTTTTTCATTTCTTTTATTATTTCGGCTGCTAGTTTAGGATTTTTCATCAAAGCCGATCCCTCACCATTTTTTACTATCTTAGGAACAGGACAACCCATATTCACGTCAACCATACATATATCATCCCTTGTATTGAAGATCTCACAGGCACTAGCCATTATCTTAGGATCATTCCCAAATATCTGAATAGCTACCGGTTTTTCCTTATCTGAAATCTGCATAAGAGCTTCTGTATTACTACTTCCATAATATAATCCTTTAGCACTTACCATCTCTGTATATAAAAGTCCACAACCTAATTCTTTGCATAACCCTCTGAAGGCAATATCCGTAATTCCTGCCATAGGAGCTAAAAAAACATTATTTTCAAAATGGATATTTGATATTTGCATTAAATCACCTATTCCCTATTCTTCTCATAAATCATTCTAAGCCCCTCTAATGTTAAATGTGGATTAAACTCATCAATAGTAGAAGATTCTTCACTTATTAGCTTTGTGAGTCCCCCTGTAGCCACTACAAAAGGCTCTTCTTCTCCCATATTAATCATTTCACTTTTCATTTTACTAACAATATAGTCTACTTGGCCAATATATCCATATATTATTCCAGACTGCATGCTTTCAACAGTATTCTTACAAATAACAGTTTCTGGTTTTATAAGTTCCACACGAGGTAGTTTTGCCGCTCTCTCAAATAGCGCTTCGGAAGCTATTTTAATACCAGGGCATATGGTTCCCCCTAAATAATTTGCATCTTTACTTATAGCACAAAAGGTCGTAGCTGTGCCAAAATCTATTAAAATTAATGATCTTTTATAAATTTCATGTGCTGAAACAGCATTAACGATTCTATCTGCACCTACTTCTTTAGGATTATCATATTTTACATTTATTCCAGTCTTTACTCCTGGTCCTACAACCATAGGAATCAAATTAAAATATTTTCTTATCATATGTTCAAGTGAATACATGATATTTGGAACAACTGAGGAAATTATTACGCCTTTAATATTGTCTGTTTTTAAATTTCTCTGACAAAATAATTGCATTACTTGAATTCCATATTCATCCGCAGTTTTTTTTGCGTCAGTAGACAGTCTCCACTCTACAATTAACTCTTTCCCCTTAAAAACCCCTAAAACAGTATTCGTATTTCCAACATCTAAAACTAAAATCACCTTATACACCGCCTATATAATATAAAGAAGCTTACACGCCACTTTATTCATTTTCATTGATAAAGACACAGAAATAACATATCAAATATCACAAAATATCAATTTTAAATATTCCTAAATTAACAATCTAATTTTAACAACTAGAACATATTTGTCAAGTTAAATTTCTATTGGAAGTTTTACATCATGATAATTTTTATAAAAAATACCATTTATTCAAATGTTAAGGTTGCTATAGATACACTCTATAACAACCTTATTAAAATTAAATTAAATCGATTAGAAATATTTCTAAAATAACCCTGTTATAGCACCATCTTCAGAAATATCCATCCTATCTGCCGCTGGTACCTTTGGAAGACCCGGCATTGTCATTATACTTCCTGTTAAAGCTATAATAAATCCAGCTCCATTAGAAATTTTAACTTCTTTTACATTTATTGTGAAATTTGTAGGTCTACCCAAAAGACTTGGATTGTCCGACAAAGAATTTTGAGTTTTAGCAACACATATAGGAATTTTATCCAACCCAAGTTTTTCTATTTCAGCAATTTGCCTATTTGCGGGAGTTCCATATTCTACTCCATCTGCACCATATATTTCCGTGGCAATAATGTGTATTTTTTCTTTTATAGTGAGCTTTTCATCATATAAAACTTTAAAGTTACTTTTTTCATTTTGTAGAATATCTAACACTTTATTTGCTAATTCTTGGCCTCCATCTGCACCTTTTTCCCAAACTTCAGTTAAGGCTACTTTAACACCCATTTTTCCACAAAATTCATTTATGTACTCTATTTCTTCCTGCGTATCAGTAATAAATTTATTTATTGCTACTATTACAGAGACTCCATATTTCTTAATATTCTCTATTTGTTTTTCTAAATTTGTGATTCCTTTTGAAAGCGCTTCTACATTAGGTTCGTTTAATTTATCTTTTTTTACTCCCCCATGATGTTTTAATGCTCTTATTGTAGCCACAAGAACCACGCAATCTGGCTTTAGATTTCCATATCTGCATTTTATATCAAAGAATTTTTCAGCACCTAAATCCGCTCCGAATCCCGCTTCAGTTACAACATAGTCCCCTAATTTCAAAGCCATTTTCGTTGCGAGGAGACTATTGCAACCATGTGCTATATTAGCAAAGGGCCCCCCATGAATTATGGCAGGTGTGTTGTCAAGCGTCTGAACTAGGTTCGGTTTTATAGCATCTTTCATAAGTAGTGTCATTGCACCATTAACATTTAAGTCTTTACAATAAATTGGCCTTCCTTCAATGTTATATGCTACTAAAATTTTGCCCATCCTTTCTTTTAGGTCCATAAGATTTTCAGATAAACACAAAATTGCCATTATTTCTGAAGCAACGGTTATCATAAAACCATCTTCTCGCACAAACCCATTAGGCTTACCACCGAGTCCAACAACTATATTTCGAAGTGCCCTATCATTCATATCCATAACTCTTCTAAATGTGATTCTTCTGCTATCAATTTCTAGCGCATTACCTTGATGAATATGATTATCTATAGCCGCTGAGAGTAAATTGTTAGATGCAGTTATTGCATGCATATCCCCTGTGAAATGTAAATTTATATCCTCCATTGGTATAACTTGTGCATAACCGCCACCAGCAGCTCCACCTTTAACTCCAAACACTGGTCCAAGAGAAGGTTCTCTTAAAGCTATCACTGCATTTCTACCTTGTTTACATAACGCTTGACCAAGCCCTATTGTAACCGTAGATTTTCCTTCACCTGCTGGAGTAGGATTAATTGCTGTAACTAATATTAACTTCCCATCTTTTTTATTTTCATTTCTTTTTAGTACATCTAAAGAAATCTTGGATTTATATTTTCCATATAAATCAATATCATCCTCAGTTAATCCCATTTTTTCTGCCACCTTAAGTATTGGCAACATCTTAGCACTTTGCGCAATTTCTATATCACTTTTCATATACTTCACCCCTCGTATAATGTAGTTGTAAGCATTGATAATAAATTAGTAATAATAACTACGAATGTTATCACTCATATCTTATCTAATATTCGCAACTCATAATTTTATTTTAATCAAT
>JBLHPD010000223.1:0-7477 GCA_047624165.1 Clostridium sp.
GTCTTTGAACCTGAGAGCTTTACTCCTTCGGTGCTATTCGCTTTCCAGAGGTATGTCCATTTTTGGTACTTTTGCCTGAGAGATTCATGTTGCATTGGCTGCAAAACTTACTCCTTCGGCTATCTTAAATCAGTTAAAACCTTCCATTTTTAACTTTAAAGGCTCTATACTGTGTTAATTTTAAGATTATCTCCCTAAAATATCATCCATTAGAATATTAAATTTTTATATTCATTTGTCTACATTATACACTCTTTTTTTCGCAGTTACCACAATCTTTCGAATAACATCTATTTTATTTTTCTATAGCAACGATACATATATCAAATAGTTCGTTATTCTTTTATCATTTATGGATTACATTAAATACTTTTATAAAATCTACATTTAAATAAAACACTGCAATGTTATTTCACTTATTTGATCTGTGCTTTATTTCATCTCTGGAAATTCTATCTGCCTAAGAGCTTCATATGCCATAATAGCCACAGTATTAGAAAGATTAAGGGATCTAGTTGAGCTCTTTATCATAGGGACTCTTATGCATCTTTCAGGGTCACTGCCTCGAATAATATCCGGAAGTCCTGAGGACTCTCTTCCAAAAATTATAAAATCTCCTTTTTTATATTCTACTTCCGAGTAGAATTTCGAACCTTTTGTTGTAGAATAGTAGAAGGTTGATTCCTTATATTTTTCTCTAAGAGCATCATATGAATCATGTATCTCTAAATTAAGATATGGCCAGTAATCTAAACCCGCTCTTTTAAGTTGTTTCTCCTCTAAACTAAATCCTAGAGGTTTTATAAGATGAAGCTTGCAATCAGTAAGCACACATGTTCTTCCAATATTGCCAGTATTTTGTGGAATTTCAGGTTGAAATAAAACTATATTTAAATTCATAAATTTCTCCTCCTCATGACTTAGTAATGTAAAACAGTTTTTAATTGTTCTTCTCTATTGGGCTAAATGTCTAAAACTATATTACCCTAATAATAGTAAATAGTAAAGATGCACGGAACTAATATGCCTTGCTATAACTAAAACTATAAAAGTTTTTCTATGGTCTCAGCCCTTTTATATGACTTATCTACTATTTCTTTTGGATAACACATGTACTCTAAAAGCCTAATTGCATTTCTTGTTTGAGAAATCCCTTTTTTTATCTTATAATCAAAGCTTAACCCTTTTTTATTATCAACTTTTTCACTAAAATAGTAAAATTCAAACTTTTCTTTTAGAATATTCACTAATTCTCTATCATGAGTAGCTACAATAGAAATAGTTTTTCCATTGTTTATGTAAGTTAGTATTTCTGCCGACATAGAAATTCTCTCTATTGGGTTTGTGCCTCTAAATATCTCATCTATAGGGCAGAATACAGGCACTCCCTTTTCTAGAGACTTAATTATTCTAAGAATTGATTCTACCTCTGCCATAAAGAAACTTTTCCCCTTTGTTAAATCGTCACTCGGACTAATTGATGAAACTATATTGAAAAAAGGAGCCTCATATTCTTTAGCCAAAACAAAATCAAAGCACTGAGCCAAAATTATATTTACTCCAAGCATTCTTAGAAAAGTAGACTTTCCCGCCATATTTGTGCCGGTAAGTACTATGCCTCCATTTTCTATGTTAATTGAATTTGCAACCGCATTATCTATAAGAGGATGTATTCCATTATTTATATTTAATTTAACCTCTTTTATAAACTTAGGCTTTGTGGCCTGCTGTTTTAAATTATG
This sequence comes from Clostridium sp., assembly GCA_047624165.1. Classification (GTDB taxonomy): domain Bacteria; phylum Bacillota; class Clostridia; order Clostridiales; family Clostridiaceae; genus Clostridium_AD. The sequence continues at coordinate 1,743 of JBLHPD010000223.1, forward strand.
TATATACCCCGAAATAGAAATTAGCGCTTCTAATTCTCCAACCGTATTGTAAAGTTCAAGTAAAGTTTCTTTTTCTTGTTTTATCTTATCGGATATAGAGTAATAAGCACTTTCTTCCAAGAGAAAAATTACGGAAAGAGATTCAAAAAAACCTCCCCACATATTTACAAATCCTATTAATCTTGTTCCTCTATCGATTTCCTTTATAGATTTAAGTATCAATGTTATTTTATCTGTATAGTAAATTATATCTTTATTCTTTATACTTGCAATTTTTTTAGCAGCCACAATATTTTTTCTTAGATAGAATATTCCATTAGACTTAATAGCCTTTACTTCGATGGAGTTTATAATCATATTAATAGAACTTAACCCAAGCAGTACTAACATATAATTTATATTTACAAATATTGCATAAAGAATTATTATCAGCGGTATTACTTTTCCAAGAAGAGTGTATATATAATATTTAGCTTTATTTATAATAAGATCATTTTCTATCATATCTAAAAAAGTATTTTTATAATCCCTACTTAACTTAAAAAAAATGCACTGGAGTTTTTCGCGAAGCTGACTATTTTCTTTAAATGACTGAATTAATCCCCCTCTTTCTTTTAACTCTTCTACATCCATTAGTGGATTTCTCAGCATTGAGTATAACGCTGCTTCTCCAGGGCTGCTATAGGTTCTATCCAATTTTTCATACACTTTATTCATATCTAAATCGTCCCATGTTTGATTATCTAAGGTAAAATCATTCTTTTGACTCACCTCAAAAAATTTCTTAATGTGCTCAAAATTTCTTTTCTTATCCACATCATAATCATAATCACTTCGTATTAATCCTAAAATCCTTTTGCTCATAGTGAAATCCTCCTTAAGCTTTTCTGAATGCTCATTTATCGTTAACGTAAATTCTAATAACATCAAAATAAATTGGAATATCTTATCTTTAGAGTGTATAAACTAATCTTGGTATTCTTCAATTTTTTATAACAATAGAATCTGCTTCGCCAGATTCTATTGCCCCCATTAGGGAATTGCAATCCTCCTTTTACTTTATTATATCATTTTTAGGTTCATATACTATCTTCCCATTTCTGTCTGTGATTTCTACAAGTCTTCGCTTCTCCCGTTCAGAATTATAATTAAAATCCTCTTTATTATTATCTACTTCATATATATCTAAAACATACTTGTAATTGAGCCCATATCTATCTTGAACAATGGCGTATATTGTCAACTTATCACCCTCATCAAGTTTGATATTCTCCTTAACATCTATTGATGTATTATCCGAAGGTTCTATTTCCCGCTGACTTACAATAACTCCGTTCACATCATTAATAATGTTTATTTTTTCAGTGCTACCCGCTTTAGAAGAACCAATCTTAAGATCTATATTTCCACTATATTGAAACTCTTTAGAACTATAGGTGGATTGTCCATTAAATCCACCAGATATATCTAGTAGATATTTACTTCTCAAATCATGGTATTCTTCAATTGTTTCTATTTTTTTAACTCCATCATGCTCTAAGACAACTTCCAGGCTAAAATCATCAAAAACATATGCATCTACATTTGCAACAAAAGATGTTCCTTCATTTTTCATAGGAACGTTTTTATCATTTAAATTTAGACTTGCTATTAACCCTTTTGAATATTCCTTGGGAGTCAATGTTAATGTAACAGGTATAGTGAAATTGCTTTGATTTAATTCACCAAGTGTTACATTGTAGTTGTCTAAAATACTCCCTTGCTTTTTAAGCTTTATATCAACATTTGAATAAACACTATCAATTTCATTTCTTAAATTGTTAGCCACAGAATCACTCTGCTGAAACCTGCTATTGATATTGTTTTCAAGGCTATTTAGTTTAGAGAAAGTAACTACGTTAAACAGCAAAAGAGATACTATTATAAAATATAAAAATTTCTTATTCATGTATGCCCCCATCTTTATTAGTTCGTATTTCTATTAGTTTCATAAATTCACTATAATCGATAGACAACCTGGAAGTCTTAGGAATAAAACCAAAAAATTTATTCTTCCCAATATGAATCATATAACTCTACAATCTCACCTTCTAAAGGATTTATCATAATATATTTTTTCTCTCCAGAATTTTTAACAAAAGAAAAATAATAAAATCTACGGGTCATAAATATTTCTTTTATATTATCAGATTTAATTGGTATAGTATTATTATAATATGATTCAAACTCAACAAAATAATCTAATTCATTTTTATATTTGTTCTCTGCAATTTGTTTAGCCTCAGCATAGGTATAATTTGGTAACAAAGCAAAAGATAAAACAATTGAAATAAGATTAATAATTATTATTTTCTGAATCAATGATTTTGGGTTCTTTCTGGATAGCCTGTTATAAACAGCAGCCTGAAATACAATGTATGTTAAAATAATTATACTCACAGATCTAAAAGAACCTTTATAGACATTTATTATGATGAATAGCATCATAATAAATTGCATTACTCCAATAATCGTACCAATTATTTTAATTTTCACTATTAGCACCCCCCATTACCTACTTCGATGTCGGTAATACCTCTATATAGATGACATGTTATAACCCGTAAATATACTAGGACAAGGTGTTTAACATACCACTCTAATAATTGTTACATACCATAACTATTAATAATCCCTTAAATATTGAACATTTTTTCTTAGATTATGCTAACAAAAGTATATATTGCACAGAATGCATTTGAATAAGTCCTAGTAATTCATAATTTATTTTATTTGCAGCTGAACTCTTTAGCATCGTATTACACCTTATTTAACACAATAATTGAATAGTAAATATGATATTTCTCCGGAGTGACTTGCAATAAGAAGCAAAAGGATTATTGAAATTTTATTTAGAAATTCTTATTTTGCAAATATAAAATTCTCGTGAGCCTCACAGGAAGTGAGGCTAGCGAACCTGAGGCAGGACGCCGAATGTGAGTGCTAGAGAATTTTATATTTGCAAAATATTAGAATTTCTTAATATAATTTTCGATCCCGCGCTCGTTTGCAAGGCACGCAGGAGAACTTCGGATACGCTTTATTACACTTCTAGCACAAATTTCTCAATAACCTTTGCTACTCCATCATTATTATTGCTATCAGTAATATATTTTGCAGCCTCTTTAACGCACTCATCTCCATTTGCCATAGCAACTCCAAGTCCTGCATATTTAATCATAGATAAGTCATTTTCGCTATCTCCCATACAAATAACCTGCTCCCTATTTATTCCATAATAATCCGCTAAAATTTTAACCGAGCTTCCCTTTGAGACCCCTTTATTCATCACTTCAAAATTATCAAAGCGAGAACTTACCACTTCAAATTCATCCATATCTCTTATGGCATCTTTTGCACTCTTCAATTTTTCTAAATCCTCTTCTACCGCTACACCCTTGAAAATTTCAGCTTCATATTTCTGAAATATCTCTTTCCAATCCTTCACAACTATTATCTTGACTTGCTTATCCTTTGGTAGTGTTTTATTAACTTCCTCATAAAAAGATGAGGAATATATTAGTCTCTCTGTAAAAACTGTATCGCTGGTGTAATAATGTGGATATATACCATACTGCCTGAACACAGATAGAAGTTTCTTGCATTTTTCCATCCCTAAAACCCCTTTGTAAACTACTTCATCTCTATCCTTCTCCCTAATATAAGCACCATTTGAAGCTATTACTGGTGACTTGACACCCAAAAGATCCGAGAAAAAATCAGCTGACGTAAAAATCCTCCCCGTACACACTGCTATCCGTACTCCCTTTTCACTCGCAAGCCTTATAGCTCTAAGGTTCCTCTCAGTAATAATTTTTTTATCATTTAACAAAGTACCATCCATATCTATACATATTAATTTATAATCCATATTTTTATCCTTCCTTCTTAAGTTTTTTATTTAATTTCTCCTAAGTACTTATGCAGTAAATATTCAAACATTCCTTGATATTCTTTTAAGTATTCCTCAAGAAAATCATAGCATTCTTTATTATCTAGTCCCACCACAGAATGTTTGCCATAATACTCTTCATAAGCACCTTGAACTAAAATCTGCATTCTCTCTTTTAATTTTAAATCTATTAAATCTTGTACAAACTCCATATCACCTTGATATTCTGGTTTAACTATATGTGCTGTCTTTAATCTATAGAGATAATAATTATATAATGGTACTACTCCTTTAGACCTTAGTAGTTTTCTTCGCCTTTTTAGTACTTTTATAACCCTCATTAAAATAAATAATATAACCACAGTTATTATATTTATTATCCTAAGCTGCATATTTGAAAGTGCTATTACCTTGCTAGCGCCTTCTCCGCTAGCTGATTCAACGTCCCTTGCTTTATTTTGTGGTGCGAGGTTAATGTTTATGTTCGAATCACCGCTATCAACACTATTTTTCTGCTGATCTTGACTCTCCTTTAATTTTCTTTGCACGTCTTCTGATGCGGTAGGGGATGCGTCTACTACTGTCCACATATTTGAATACTCAAAAACTCCAAGTAATACTTCACACCAAGCATGAGCGTCAGAACTCGAAACACTATATAATCCACTAGCATCTTTATTATCTGGAGTCTTAAATCCCTCCACATACCTCGCAGGAACTCCAGCGATTCTACACATTACAGTCATTGCTGTATTAAAATAAGTGCAGTATCCTTTCTTCTCCTGGAATAAAAAATAATCAATAAACTCACTATCCTCAGGTATCGCTGAAACCTGTAAATCATATACATAGTTTTTAGTTAAATAATTTTTGATTGCCAATACTTTTTCTATGCTAGTATTGCAATCTTTTGTGATATCTTTAACTAATTCATAAGTTCTATCAGAAATATTTTCAGTAATTTGAAAATATTCACTATATTCTATTAATAATTTACTATCACTACCATTTTTAAAAGAAAACTTTTCCATAATTGAAGAACTTTTATTAGTAGGCATATTTATATTTTTAGGTTTGAGCTGCAAAAAGTAATTCATTGGCCCATCAGGCACAAATCTTGTTGCAAGGTTATTCGCACTCTCTAAGATTTTTTTACTATATTCTCTTACATCTTCAATAGTGTCAATGTCCTCAGGATATTCATAAAAATCTATGTTATATGGTTTCGTAACTTCTTTTTCACTAAAAATTGTAGGAACCTTATCATAAAACAAGGTGCCCTCAACACCACTTACATTAAATGCATAGTTAGGTACAAATATTGTACTTGTTTTAAATTTTTTATATGGATATATTGTTAAATATTTTTTTTCGCCCATTCCAAAATTTACATATACATCATGACTCATATTATTGCTATTTAATTTTTTAAAATAGTTTTCATTAGTTTTACTCCACTTACTCCCATCATAGAAATCTTTTACATTACCCTTTAAATAATATGGTTTATCACTTTTAACCTTAAAAGCTTCCTTAAAATCTAAGGAAATAGGAACTCGAAAACCATAATGCAATAACTGCACCAAGAGATACTATTAATATAAAATTTTTAAATAATTTAAAAGTAGTCCATAAAATCAAAATAGTAATTATCGGAATTCCTAAGATGAGTATAATTTTGTATTGCTGATACTCCCACGCCTAAAGGCAAGGGGTTCTTAGATATATTAACTTCTCCTATACTCTCATTTATTTAAAAATCAAATAAATTACAACATATAAAAACTAATTAACTTCTCTAAAA
>JBLHPD010000224.1:0-7379 GCA_047624165.1 Clostridium sp.
ATCCAAAATATTCACCACCAGTCAAATCATATTTTTAATCTATCTGATGTTTATATTCGACGTTGTATAACCAAAACCCTTTTGCCAATATAAGGAAATTATTAATTTGCAATGGCTGAGTAGTAACGATTTTTATATTAACTGGATGGTTTATAGATTCTTGGATTGCAGTTTTGATATATGTACTAGCTTATATAATGTATTTGAGTATAAAACGAGAAGACATTACTAGCACAATTAAAAATATAAAGTTATTAATGAAAGCTTAGGATGAAAATTATTCTAGTAACAGGTGGTGCTGGTTTTATCGGAAGTAATTTTCAAGCTAATGACAAAATCAGTATGAATTATAGGCAAAAGAAAAAAATTATAAGGAGGCAAAACATGAAAGGTATTATTTTAGCTGGTGGTTCCGGCACAAGACTATATCCAGTAACAAAAGCAGTATCAAAGCAAATACTCCCAATATATGATAAACCAATGATATATTACCCATTATCAGTATTAATGCTTGCAGGCATAAAAGAAATATTAATTATTTCAGCACCTAGAGATGTAGTTACTTTTGAAGAATTACTAGGTGATGGAAGCGATATAGGGCTTAAATTACAGTATGCTATTCAAGAAGAACCAAGAGGACTTGCAGATGCATTTATTATTGGAGAAGAGTTCATAGGAAATGATAAGGTGGCCTTAGTACTTGGGGATAATATTTTTCATGGTTATGGTTTTACCGAAAGATTAACAAGAGCGTCAGAAAGAGAAGGGGCTACTATTTTTGGATACCATGTAAGCAATCCAAATGAATTTGGTGTTGTTGAATTTGATGAAAATAATAATGTAGTATCTATTGAGGAAAAACCGCAAACACCTAAATCAAATTATGCAGTTCCTGGTTTATACTTCTATGATAACGATGTAGTGGAGATTGCTAAAAATGTTAGGCCATCTGCTAGAGGTGAAATAGAAATTACAGCGGTAAATAATGAATATTTAAGACGAGGCAATTTAAAAGTTGAGCTTTTTGGTAGAGGAATGGCATGGCTTGATACAGGCACTCATAGAGGACTACTTGATGCAGCTAACTTTGTTGAAGCTATTCAAACTAGGCAAGGATTATATGTGGCTTGTATAGAAGAGATAGCTTATAGAAATGGTTTTATAAATAGAGAGCAACTGTTAAAGTTAGCAGAACCTTTAATGAAATCAAAATATGGTAAGTATTTAATGCAGATTGCTGATGATTATAATAAGGCTAATATAGAAGCAACTGCTACAACAGAGTAATGAATGGAGGCACTTATGGGAAAGTTTAATTTTATAGAAACTAAGATAAAAGATATATACATAATTGAACCTAAAGTTTTTGGGGACAATAGAGGTTATTTTATGGAAACCTATAATAAGAATGATTTCTTTGAAGCTGGGCTTACAATGGAGTTTGTCCAAGATAATGAATCAAAGTCTAAAAAAGGAGTACTCAGAGGACTTCATTTTCAAACTAAACATACTCAAGGTAAACTCGTTCGTGTTACAGAGGGACAAGTCTTTGATGTAGCTGTAGATTTAAGAAAAGGTTCACCTACCTTTGGAAAGTGGGAAGGAGTAATTCTTACAGCTGAAAATAAGAAGCAGTTTTATGTTCCAGAAGGATTTGCTCATGGATTTTTAGTTATGTCAGAGATGGCTGTATTTAATTATAAATGTACAGATTATTATGCACCTGAGTATGACAGTGGTGTACTATGGAATGATGAAGATATAGCCATTGAATGGCCTTTAGAAGGTATAGAGGATATTCTATTGTCAGATAAGGATAAGTTGCAAAAGAAACTAAAAGATTTAGAAATACCATTTGAATATAAAGGGGAGTAATTGGTTATGAAAACTTATTTAGTAACAGGTGGGGCTGGATTTATAGGTGCAAATTTTGTTCAATATATGTTAAATAAATATTCAGATATAAAAATTATAAATTTAGATAAATTAACTTATGCAGGAAATTTAGAAAATTTAAAAGAAGTAGAGAATAATGCAAACTATACTTTTGTACAAGGAGATATATGTGACAAAGAATTAGTAGAAAAATTATTTAAAGATACTGATATTGATTATGTTGTAAATTTTGCAGCAGAATCACATGTAGATAGAAGCATAAAAGAACCAGAGATATTTGTTAAGACAAATGTTCTAGGTACAGTAAATCTTTTAAATATAGCTAAAAATTCATGGGAAATTGAAGCTGGATTTAAGGAAGGCAAGAAGTTTATGCAAGTGTCTACTGATGAAGTATATGGTTCACTAGGCGATACTGGATTCTTCCTTGAAACTACACCACTAGATCCACACAGTCCATATTCTTCTAGTAAAACAGGTGCTGATTTAATGGTTAAAGCTTATTTTGATACATATAAGATGCCAGTAAATACAACTAGATGCTCAAACAATTATGGACCATATCAATTCCCAGAAAAATTAATACCACTTCTAATAAATAACTGCTTAAATCATAAAAATCTACCAGTATACGGTACTGGAATGAATATAAGAGATTGGTTATATGTTGAAGATCATTGCAAAGCTATAGATATGGTTATAAATGGTGGTAGAGTAGGAGAAGTTTACAATATAGGTGGACACAATGAAAGAACTAATATGCAAATAGTTAAAACTGTTATTAATTATTTAAATGAAAGTGTAGATAAAGAAATAACAGAAAAACTAATAACATATGTTGAAGATAGAAAAGGTCATGACATGAGATATGGAATAGATCCAGCTAAGATAAAAGAAGAGCTAGGATGGTACCCTGAAACCACCTTTGAGGTAGGAATAAAGAAGACGATAAAATGGAATCTAGATAATAAAGAGTGGATGAATAATATTACTAGTGGTGAGTACCAAAAATATTATGATAATATGTATGGGAAATAATTTGTGTATAATGAAGCCCTTAGGGATTAACTCTGAGAGCTTTGATAGAAAACTATGAATTGAATACTGATTTATTGGATGTGACAATCGATATTGCTGTTGCTGTATTCTTTTCAACTTATGTATATGATATCAAAACAAATGACTACCGAGTAAAAGAAAATGGTGTAGGTTACATTAAAATATATATAAGTATCATGGTAGGACCTGGGATCGAATATTTTAGAATGATTGGGTTGTAAGCAGTTCAGTGTCCGGACAACAGTGTGCATTAAATTGTATTTTTGATAGTCGTTATTTGTTTTAGGGTACTAATCAATAGGCATATCCTAAAAATTTAGGGATGCAAAACTTTTAATAATACCGCATGAAGAAAGTGAGTGAAAATATGAAGGTTAATATAAGTCTAATAATTAATATATTCTCAATTATATTCCAAGCAGTAGGAGCAATACTATTAATCCCTAGTTCATTTAAACCGATTATAATTCGTAATTCTTTTAGTGGACCTAATCCGCCAAATTTGAAATCAGAATATAAAGAAGAGTATATAAGTAAAACCCAAAACGCTTATATAACGCGAATAAGTACCTCTTATATTATTATAGGGTTTATATTGCAAGCATTAGGTTTAATTTTAAACAATGAGATATTAACTAATATACAATTAATAACAATATGTGGATTGATTTTATTATGTTTATTATTATTTATGGGTAAAAATTTGCCTGTAAAATTAGCTAATAATGAAAAACTATATGAGAAATTTTGGAATAAAAATAAGGGAGAAATATCAAAGGATATAATATGGCTAAAGACAATAGATTAGAAAGGAACTAACTTCCAGTTATATCCTATGGGGTCGTGTCAGCCGCCATAGCCATCAACCTAATAATTCTATAATATTCCAATGGGCTCATAGCTATCTTTCTGTTAGAATTGGAAGTATCAACTAATAAATAATATTAGTTATAGCAAGGAGCTAACTTCCAGTTACCTCCTAAGGGGTCCATGGCCATCAACCTTAGAATTTAATAATATTACAAATGGTATAAATTGCAACCTAGACTGGAATTGGAATTATTAGTTGATAATTAGTTCTTAATTATAGCCATTAATTGTAAATTAGGTGTATTTTAAGGCAACTCTAATAAGCCATCTTTATTTAATTCAAGAAAACTCCAATTAAGTAATTATATTAAAGGATTAACTTGCCATTTTTACTAAGCCCACTACTGATATTTTAATGCTTTTCAAAATCAGAATGGGTGTTTTTTTACCCTTTTTCTTAGATTTTGTGCCATATCGTTGAATAGAAATTAGTATTCGCTGAAGTATTTGATATAAAACTATTTTACCTTTAAAAATATTCATATATATCTCATTAAAATATTGTTTAACAGTACCAAAGGATTTTATTTCACTTAACTCTTTACCGGTTTTTAAATAATTTAATTTACGTGCTGTAAAAACTATTGTTGAAGTAAGTAATATCATAATTAATCTACTGTATATAAAACATTGTATTCTTTCTAATCCTGACTTTCTAACTTCATGGATTTTAAAAAGAGATTTCCATATTTTGAACATTATTTCGATTTGCCAACGCGTTGTATAAAGTAGATGTATTTGTTCAGTAGATAATATTTCACAGGGTACATTAGCAAACATAAACTGACAGCTAACGCTGACAATTTATGTAATGGGGTCATGTCAGCCGCCTATTAATTGGGAACCCCGAAGGGCATCAAAGATGGTACAGCTGATGCGGCTTTAGTAGATGAGAATTTGATTGAAAAATTGAGAGACCGTGAAAAGAATAAAACAAAAAAGCCTGGCGGTAGCCATGGATGGGAACTACTCGAACATATAGAAGACTATATGTTTGAGTAGTTCCTTTGTCGTGAAGGGGTTTGTTTCACGACATCAATTATATATTTAAAAAGTAGTGTAGAATAAAATGTAATTTTCTGATAAAATAAGAATATAGGAAGGAATGATTATATGAAAAGATTAAAACCCTTAAACGACTTCATCTTCAAGAAAACCTTTGGTGAGGAAGAAACAAAAGATAATCTAATAGCATTACTTAATGCAATTCTAAGTAAAAAAGATAGAGATAAATTAGTAACACTAGAAATAGTTGAAAATAAAGAGTTAACACCTGAATTAATCGGGGATAAGACAGGAATTATAGATGTTAGAGCTAAAACAAAAGATGGTACGCAACTTGAAATAGAAGTGCAGCTAACAAATCAGCACAACATGGATAAAAGGACAATGTGGTATTGGGGAGAAATGTTCTCAGAAGGAATAAAAAAGGGAGAAGATTATAAGAACCTACCTAAGGTCATAACTATAAATATAGTAGACTTTGAATATATAAAAATACCTGATAAATTCCATACAACCTTTCATCTATGGGAAGATGGAGCAAAAGACTACATGTTAACAGACGTAGTAGAGATTCACTTCATAGAAATGGAAAAATTTAGAAAATTAAGAAATAAGAATTTAAAAGAAGATAAACTTCAAAGGTGGTTATCATTCTTTAGAGAAGATATAAGTAAAGAAGAGTTAAAGGAGCTGATGGATATGGATGTTGATATTAAAAAAGCAGAAGAAAAAATTGAATATCTAAGTAGTGATCCAAAGACATTAGAACTTTATAAAGCAAGAGAAAGATCACTTCATGAGAGGGCTAATATGATAAGTTCTGCACAGGATGAAACAGTAATAAAAATAGCAGAGAAGATGATAATAAAGGGACTTTCTATTGAGGATATAGTTGAATTGACAGAGCTTACAGTACAAAAAGTAACTGAGATAAAGAAGAGAATATTGCAATAAATAGCAACTAGCAAACATTAGCAAGGAACTGACTTCCAGTCATCTCCTATGACTTCGTAGCAAACATAAACTGACAGCTTGCGCTGACAATTTATGTAATTTCTGTAAGGGGGTCGTGTCAGCCGCCTAATAATTGGGAATACGCAATTAATTAGGCGAAAACCCGGGAGGGCATCAAAGATGGAACAGCTGATGCGGCTTTAGTAGATGAGAATTTGATTGAAAAGTTGAGAGATAGAGAAAAGAATAAAACAAAAAAGCCTGGCGGTAGCCATGGATGGGAACTATTCAAACATATAGAAGACTATATATTTGAGTAGTTCCTTTGTCGTTAAGGGGTTTGTTTCACGACATTTGTAGAATTTTTATGAAGAAGGTTTATAAAATAGAAAAGGGATATAATAGAGGTAGCAGTGGTAGTAGTATCTATTTTGATAAATAGTGTAGAATAAAATGTAATTTTCTGATAATATAAAGATATGATATAATAATAAATAGAAATCAGAGGTAAAAATAGAGGATGTGGAAGAATGCAGAAGAGAAAAGTAAAAGAGATTGACGAAAATTTTATAATGTCACCAAAATACGATTTCGTCTTTAAGTATATATTTGGGAATGAGAAGCATAAAGATTTACTAATAGCACTATTAAGTGATGTACTGGGTCTTCCAGAAGAAGAATTTGCTGATATACAAATAATAAATAGTGAGCTATTAAAGCAGTTTAAGGAAGATAAAAAGGGTATTCTCGACATAAGGGTTAACACTAAAGTGGGTGGTCAGATAGATATAGAAATACAGATTTTACCAACACAATACATGGCAGAACGAACTCTTTTCTATTGGAGTAAGATGTATACAAGCCAAATACAACCAGGAAATACTTATGATATGTTAAAGAAGTGTGTAACTATAAATATAGTAGACTTTGAGTGTACACCATTAAAGAAGCTGTATTCTTGCTATCATCTAATGGAAGATGGCAAAGGAGAGAGATTAACAGATCTAATTGAGATAAGATTCTTGGAGATACCAAAACTATTAGATAAAGGGATTAAGAGAGATGAAAATGATCCAATAGTTCAGTGGATGGAATTTTTAGACGGGAAATCGAAAGAGGTGATGGAAATGCTCGCAGAAAAGAATAAGGGTATAAAGAAAGCCTATGCCTTATTGAAGGTAATAAGTAAGGATGATAAGGCTAAGATGCTATATGAATCTAGACAGGCAGAAATTAGCGATGAACTTACTAGACTAAAATCCGCAAGAGATGAAAAAGGAATAGAAGATGCTATAAATTTTCTTAGGCTTGGAGTAAGTGAAGAAATAGTAGCCAAAGGAACAGGTATATCACTAGAGAAGGTGCTAGAGCTAAAAAAGGAAATGTTGAATTAAGGAGTTAACTTCCAGTTGCCTCCTAAGGGGTTGTGACAGCCACCTATAAACATAAACAGCCAGCTAACGCTGACAATTTCTGTAATGGGGTCGTGACAGCCGCCTATTAAATGGGAATACGCAATTAATTAGGCGAAACCCCGGGAGCAATGTCATCAAGCTAAGATTACACAAAATGTAAAATAAAATATCCCTATAAAT
>JBLHPD010000225.1:0-7370 GCA_047624165.1 Clostridium sp.
ATGGGGACGCCTCTCGGCTCCCTTTAATTTGTAATACCTATTTTTAGACAGGAGGTCTACGACCATAGTTTTATATTATCACAGGCATTCCCTATAGGGAATGCCTGAGTAGTAACACTTATTGATACTATTCAAACTGTTGGTACATGGTAAAGACAATACCGTTCCATTAAGCATACATTATGATACGTGGTTATAGATCTTGTGAATATTTACTCACTTTTTTCATAAATTGTTAGAATAGTAATTCCCAACCCCTCCATAACGCCTAGTCATTAAGTGCAGCCAATATTTTATAATTCCCTCTACTTAACCCCTACTGGTTATCTTCCAGTTATGATTGAACGAAAACACTCAATAGATGAATTAGATAGTAGTTTAAGTTGTAATATAATAGTGATGCATTTGTAACAAAGTTGGTTTTTAATTCTGTACCTTTAACTGCAGCTTTCGGAATGGAGATAGTTGTTCAATATGTTTATTTTAGTAGTGGTAATCAAGGTAAAACTGCAAAAGCTGTTACTGTAAATACACGTACTAGAGGTTTCTTGTTATGGTATAAATTGGTTAACTTCTAATTTGCTACTTTTCGAATAAAAAGAAAATAATGAATAGGAATTTTCCTGAATCTTTTTTAGAATAGAGAATATTCAGGATATCTTTAATCTTCATGCAAAGGAAATTGATTTATGACTACAAGATGATTCTATTCTATAGACCTCAGACTATTCATAGAAAGATTTTAGTTAAATACAAAAGAGTTTATAAAGTAAAGCTGTGGCCAATAATCATAGATAGTCGTGTAAAAATATATCTTGTAGGTGACGGTATATCAGGTGATGGCCTAAATCCATATTCGATATCACATTCTTTTAATTATCGGTCATATATTAAGCTAAAAAAAACAGAACTGCTGATACAACTAATAACTACAACAGAAAGTAAAAGTAAATTTGGTAGTTCTGTACCAACACTTGATCTTTTAAACAATTTACGATAACTTCTCTTTCACCATATGACTTTTTCAGAGTATTTGGTTCATCTGCTACTGCCATATTATGAGTTGTTATAAATACGGTTGTTCTCCATCTCTCAATTTCAGAATCAAGTCTTTTATCATTTTTGCATTAACGGGATCAAGACCACTTGTTGGTTCGTCAAGAAATAGTATTTCTGGTTTATGAAGAATACTCCTTGCAAAATTCAGACGAATCTTCATACCCTTACTAAAGTTCTTAAATTTTTTATCAATATCTTCTTCTAATCCAACAAGCTGAAGTACTTCTTGAGGCGTAAAATAATCCCTTTTGTATAATGTTGTGAAATATCCTAAATTCTCACCTGCTGTAAGATTTGGATAATTATTTGGAAGTTCAAAAGAAACACCTATGCTTTCATATATATTGCTATCCCAATCTTTAATTTCTTTTTATTAACTTGCCGATGCATTATAAAAATATTTCACATGCTCACTATCTAGTCTAAATACGAACTTTATAAAAAAAGTGTAAATATTATAGTTTCAAAATAAAAAAGAAGCTAAATTTTTAAGCTCCTTACAATCCCATTCTTATTTTATTGTTTTTCTTAATATAAAACTCTTCTTGTGTTATAATTCCCTCATCTAGTAATTCTTTATATTTCATAATCGCATATGTCAATCTTTCTTGTTTACCATCTATTTCAGTATCATCACCCCAGTTATATTATAATTATCTTTTTTAAAAATACATTCGCATCGTTTATTGCATTTTGATTTTAACTAACTTTTATCAAGGACAATTGAAAGAAATTGTTAAGCAGATAGGATAACTAAGTGGACACCTCTTTAAGAAGCAAGTTATTTCTGAGCCACACGCCTATATTTTATAGGCGTGTGGCTCAGAAATAACAGCTGAAATAATATATTCATCAACAGCCAGCTTCTTGTTAACTACAACAATTTTAACTTATTATCAAATTTAAGCTCATAAGGTTCTGAAATAATCTTTAAATCTATACAATCTTTTATAGAATCATAGTATACCTCTGATACCTCAATCTCATCTAGTTCAAGAGTATTCTTAATCCGTACAATTTTTACATTTTCAAATTCTATTCTAGTACAAGTTTTTATAGCAATAATAATCGCTTCTTTATCATTATTCATTATAGTAGGTAGTTTAGAAGGTCCTAAAATCGTAGCAGTAATTGAATTAGTATACATAGTTCCTAAATCGATTTTACTAACACACCCAACAGTAGAAATGTCACACATACCTATTCCAGCACCATTCCCATGTGATTCTTTCGTAATATCTAAAACAACTATCTTTCGTATTAAAGGTGCTTCAAATCCTTCATTCAAATATGAACCAGGTCTTCCAGTTACATTAGGATCCATTCCCTCGCCACTAATGTTTTTGCCGATTTCATCTATAATTAAAACATCTATTTCATCTAGTTTTATCCTTGCAGTATTATCCTTTGCAATTTTCAATAACTCCTTTTCTCTTCTCATCATATCTTTACGTCCTATAGCCTCAATGATTAAAGGATTGTCATATGCATTTTCAACAATTGCTATACCAAATAGTATAGGTGCATTGTTTATAAAGGATTCCCCTACACGTGGTAACAATTCATGAAAAGTTTCAAATCCTTGTTTATGTAAATTTGTAGCACCTTTATGTTTGCCTAATCCTATTGCCATCATTTTAACTAAACCACTTTCATAGTCCCCTTTGAAATCAGCATGAGGTTTAATTTTATTTATAACTATAATTCCATCCGATTCATATGCATTCTTATCACAGTAGACAGGTATTCCATCTTCTAAAGTATCAATTAGGACTGTTTCCATGGAAGATATTATTTTAACACCCATTGATTCTTCGGTAATATTATAATTTGCTAAAAACTCTTTTTGTCCTTCTGCAGTAGCTCCTCCGTGGCTACCCATAGAAGGAACAATAAATGGTTCAGCCCCAACAGCTTTTAATTCATCAATCACACAAAGTAATATTATATCAATTTTTTTTATTCCTCTACTACCAGCAGTTATAGCAATTTTTTTACCTTTTAAGTTTGATAAGTATATCTTATTTCTTATTTCTACTTTAGTTTTGGATTCAATATTTTCAATAGCTTCATCATGAAATTTTTGTTTTATTTTTATCATTTTGGGTATTTTAATATCATTGAATCCACCTTCAATCATTACATTAATTTTACCAAAATCCATAATATCACCTACCTAACAATTATAATTTAAGGTTTAAATGAACTAATCATTTAAACCTTAACACAAATATAAAATCAATTCACCTAAAATCTATTTTTATGGAAGCACATAATAATTTAAACTATTATATCAATCCGCACTTTCTAGCAATAGATAAAACACCAAAACCTGCAAGATTTTCCATTTGTTCATTGCTTACAATTTCTACATTTTTAAAGTAGCTGTCTTCTTCAATTATAGCTTTAAATGAATTTTTCAATATATCCTTTCCTGCAATTATTACATTTGAATCTGAACTTATTTCTAATGCACTGCTATTTTTTATAGCTTTGAGATCATCAGATAATACTGCTCCCAATAAGAAATTCGCTTTATCATTAACAGTTAAATTAGTAAACTGATCAATGATTCTTACTGAAAAAATTGTTCTATTAATGCCACATTTGCTTCCATTTTTATAACCTTCCACTACCATTTTATGATTAAATTCCTTTGCTAAAGAATGCTCTAATGCACCAGCAATAATAGTATTATTAGTTATAACTGAAATTAACTCTCCTGCTAGAGATGTTAGACATCCTGTTATTTTTCCTTTTCTATTAATGGAAACAAATTTTGAATGTGATCCAGGTAGAATAATAAGAGCCTCTTTTTTCACATTTAAACGTTCTAAGAGTCCTATTACTTCCACTTCTTCCCCACGCATAATATCCATAGCTTCACAATTTTCAAGTGTTATTTCTGTACTACTATTTTTAAATCCTGGTACAAACCATATTTCTTTATCCACTACATCAGGTATATAATGGCTCACCATTCCATTAGCTAATTCTTCTATGCCAACACTTCCAAACAAGTGAGGAACTTCAACTAATCCTACATTAGATGTAATCATTCCAGAGGCTAAAATTTTATTTATTTCAATTAAAGTCAGACAATTTTTCTTAAGAATTTCATCTATTGCTTCCTTTATATTACTTTTTAATCTAACATTATTTCCATCTATGGCTGTATCTCGCACCCCAACTTCACGTGAAACCTTGTCAACTAACTCTTTGTTTTTCCATAGGGTAACACGTGTATTGGTAGTACCTGTATCTAAAGTAATAACATACAACATTCTCACCACCTATAATTATAAACGTCCAAATTTAGCTAATAATTGCTCTACAGTAGCCCCTTTAAGAATCTCTTCTCTTGTTGCAATTTCATTATCTGCTAGTTCTCTAGCAGATTTATATACTTTTTCTAAATCTTTATATGGAACAACTGCAACTCCAATTTCATCTGCTACTACTAAATCACCAGGATTTACAATAACCCCACCACATACTATAGGTACATTAATCTCGATTGGCTCTTTTCTTCCAGAATATGCCGTATGAGCAGCTCTAGGTCCACAAACTTTAGCAGTTACAGGAAAATCTAAAAACTTAGCTTCATCAGTATCTCTACAGCTACCATCAATAACTGCACCAACAACCCCTGCATTTCTAGCAAGTCCAGACATTAAGCCACCCCAAATAGATGTATTTTCTTCTCCAAAAGCATCTATTACAATAACATCACCAGGCTTTGCAATCTCAAATACAGCAAGACAATCTACAATGTCACCAGCTACAAGTTTAACCGTAATGGCAGGTCCAATTATTTTTTTATCTGCAGCCTTAGGTTTCATATCTGGTCTCATAACATTATCTCTCTCCATACAGTCGCCAACTACACATGATAGTGACATTACATCATCCATTTCTCTAAAAGGTTTTATTAAACTTTCATCAATATTAGGTCTTGCATTTATAATTTTTTTCATAATAATTCTCCCCTTATTTGTTTATATTTTTTACAAATTTTTTAGCAATTTTAGTTATTTCATCATAGTTTTTTTCCTTAATAGCTTTTTTATCTATTAACTGGCCCCCAATACCTACTCCACACATCCCAATTTCAATAAACTCAGACACATTATCAGAATTTATTCCGCCTACTGCCATGAATGGGATATGTTTTAGTGGTGCCATTAATGCCTTAATATAGTTTTTACCTAATTCTCCTGCCGGGAACAGTTTCACATAATCAGCACCAGCTTCATAGGCTATCACTGCTTCAGTAGGGGTTAATGCTCCTGGAATTGATACTTTATCTAACTCATTGGTTCTTTTAATTACTTCAGTATTAACATTGGGTGAAATAATAAATTCTGCACCTGCATCTATTGCCTTTTCTACTTCTTCTACATTTAGTACCGTACCTGCTCCCACGCAAACTTGATTTCTAAAATAGTTTTTCGTTAATTTTATTTTGGAAGTAGTATTTTCAATACAGTTTGCATTGGTATGATCAAACGTAAATTCTAATAAGGTTATACCCCCATCTACCAAAGCTTTTACCGTATCTATTATATCTTTTTCCTCTAGCCCTCTGATAATAGCAACTATTTTATTATTTGTTATCATGTCTTTTATACATTGCTTGTCCATGAAAAACCTCCAAGACTATTTTTTAGATTTTACCAAATCAATAGCTGGCTGCCCTAATAATACAGCCTTCACATTATTAGCTGCAACATGCCTACATTCATTCAAAGATCCCAAAGACACATATGCTACATGCGGTGTACAAAAGAAATTATCTAAAGTAAATAATAGGTTTTTATCAGGAGTCCAATTTTTCATTTTCATTGGTTCTTCTTCAGGATCATCAATTGCTGCAGCTACAATCCATTGTTCTTTTAAGGCTTTATATAAAGCCTTATTATCAATACATTTTCCTCTTGTTACACCTACTAAGTAGGCA
Organism: Clostridium sp.; assembly: GCA_047624165.1. Taxonomy (GTDB): domain Bacteria; phylum Bacillota; class Clostridia; order Clostridiales; family Clostridiaceae; genus Clostridium_AD. The sequence continues at coordinate 6,020 of JBLHPD010000225.1, forward strand.
TCCCTACGCATTTTTTTTAATCTATCCTCATTTACAATGTGGTGAGTTTCTTTTGTATAAGGAGCTAATACATTTACTACGTTTGATGTTGCAAATACTGTATCTAAATCTACTTTTTTAACTCCCATTGTAGCCATATAACTTTCTGATACATATGGATCATAAGCAATTACATCAAATCCAAATGCTTTTATTTTTTTTGTTAAATTCTGTGCTATTCTTCCAAATCCAATTAATCCATAAACAGAATCTCTCATACGAGGAATATGTCCTCTCCAATCTTGCCATTGATAACTTCCTTCATGTGTTTTCGCATTGTAAAATGGAATATTACGAATTAACATTAATGACATAGCTATTGAATGATCTGCAACCTCATCCAAACAGTAATCTGGAACATTTGTTACTACCATCCCATTTTCATAAGCAGCTTCAACGTCAACTATATCAACTCCGATTCCATAGCGAGCAATAATTTTACAATTTGTTAGTTTTTCTATGGTTGCTCTTGGAATCTTTGCGTACTGTTGTATTATAGCATCTGCATCCTTAGCAAAATCAGCTAGTCCTTCTCCTGTTTTACATTGTAAACCTATAACTTCTGCACCTATTGGCTCTAATATGCTTTTTTCAATATCAATATTTCCATAATCATAGTCACTTACATATACCTTGAATTTTGTCATCTTATATCTCCTTCTAAATAAAATATTTATGTTATTTATTAATTAACCAATTAAAAGTTTAGGTAAAGTTAATGAAATTGCTGGAATAAAAGAAATTAGTAATAGCAATATAATCATTACAATAAAGTATGGTAATATTGACTTGGATATTTTTTCAATTGAAAGTCCACTAACTCCACTAGCAACAAACAAATTCACACCTAAAGGTGGTGTACAAAAACCTATGGCTAGATTTACAGTTATGATAACACCAAACAAAATTGGATCAACTCCTATTTTAGTTGCAATAGGTAACAATATAGGTGTTAATATAATAATAGACGATATTGTTTCCAAAAACATACCAACAAACAATAGAAAAACATTTATTATTAGTAAAATAATTATAGGACTATCTGAAATACTAAGTAGCAATGTAGCTAATCTAACAGGTACTTGATCTAGTGTTAATAGACGACCAAATGTTGAAGAAAATGCTATCAAAACTAAAACAGTTGCGGCTGTCAATCCAGATTTCATAAATGTATCTAAAACATCTTTAAAATTCATATCTTTATAAATAAACAAGCCTACGATGAGTGCGTAAAATACAGCTACAGAAGCAGCCTCAGTTGGAGAAAAGAGCCCCCCATAAATACCCCCTAAAATTATTACAGGTGCTAATA
>JBLHPD010000226.1:0-7337 GCA_047624165.1 Clostridium sp.
TGGCATATTTCGCGCTTTTTAAATAAATTATATAATAATTTTGAAATTATTATATAATTTACTACAGATTAAAAATACCTCCTAAGAAGGAGGTACTAAAATGCTTCTATGCAATATTTTCTTATAATTTTCATACCATCTTCACTTTTTAAATATTGAAAAAGATCTTTTAAACTATCTTCTTTATCTTTAGGATAATACATAATTATTGGAAATCTTAAAGAATAAAGTTCATTTTTTAAATTCGAGATAGTAATTTGAATACCACTTAACTTTAAAAACTTACTTTCTTTATTATACCACTGTCCAGGTATAAAACCTATAGCATTTTTATTCTGAGCAACAAAATTTTTCATTTCTTCCATACTTGATACATATTGAGTGCTACTACTCATTTGTTCTTTTACAGGCGTATCCATTATTCCTTTATTAAATTCTTGCTGGACTGAATTCAAAACATTTTTAAAGGCTACAGGTACAATTATTTTTGATTCACCCTTTAATTGCTCCCAGTTTACTATATTTCCAATATATATTTTTTTTAATTCGGAAGTTCCCAAACTATTTACATTATTACTATTGTTAACTATAATACCTACACCATCATAGGCTAGAATTTCAGCTTCAATTTCTTTATTGTCTGTCTCCACATATCCAATTAATATATCTACTTCAGATTTATATAGCTTTTCAAATGCGATTTCTCTATCGGCAGATTCCACAGTAATAACAGGGTCATTATTTAAATTGTAATCACGTACTAAATCATTTACCATGGGCATAACTGTATCTTCACAAATAATTTTAATGTTTTTAGACTGTTTGTCTTTGATTGATGCATCTTTTTTACATCCTACGCTAATCATTATCATACTAATGCAAAAGATTACTGAAAAAACCTTTAAATTTTTCATATTCATAATCACTACTCCACTACAATATTTTATATATATAAGTTATTCAAGATAATTGTAGTTTTTGTATTTTCCGTAAAAACTATTCGTTTAAATTAATTTTTTCACCAGTAACTAGATAAATTGTCCATTCGCATATGTTTGTTGTATGGTCAGCAATTCTTTCTAACCACTTACAAATAAATATAAATTGAGTGGCTTGATTTACTGTATTTTGATCTTTAATCATTAATTGTAAAAGTTCTCTAAATACTTCCTTGTATATAGCATCTACTTCATCATCTCGCTTGCAAACTGCATATGCCTTTTCAACATCTCCAGCCACATAGGCATCTAATGCATCCTTTATCATATGTACTACTATTTCAGCCATTATAGGTATGTGTACCAGTTGTTTTATATACTTTTCATCTTTTAATCTTAAAGTAATTTTAGCAACGTCAACAGCATGATCAGCCATTCTCTCGAGGTCTGTTACTATTTTTGTTGTGGTGAAAATGTTTCTTAAATCTATTGCTAAAGGCTGCTGCATGGCGATTAATTTTATTGCTTTGTTTTCTATTTCTCTTTCCATTTCATCAACTATATCATCATTTTTCATTATTTTCTCAGCTTTTTCAGTGTCTTGAGTAACTAAAGCGTCAATACAGTCATGAATTTGTTTTTCTACCATGCTTCCCATTCTAATTAAATCATTATGAAGCTCTATTAGATTCTCTTCAAATACTTTTCTTGCCATAAAATCACCTTCTTTTTTATATTTTAACCAAATCTTCCTGTAATATAATCTTCTGTTCTTTTATCACGCGGTTTATAAAATATTTCCTCGGTTTTTCCATTCTCTACAATTTCGCCATTCAAGAAAAATGCTGTATGATCAGATATCCTACCTGCTTGTTGCATATTATGCGTAACAATTATAACTGTATACTTTTTTTTAAGTACATCCATTAATTCTTCAATCTTTAAAGTTGAAATAGGGTCCAAGGCAGAAGTTGGCTCATCCATCAGTAAAACCTGAGGTTCTACTGCCAAAGTTCTAGCCATACATAAACGTTGCTGTTGTCCACCAGATAATCCTAGCGCACTTTTTTTAAGCCTATCTTTTACTTCATTCCAAAGCACAGCGCCCTTTAAACTACTTTCTACAATTCCATCAAGTTGTTTCTTATTAGTTATTCCATGAATTTTGGGACCGTATGCTATATTATCGTAAATTGACATAGGGAAAGGATTAGGTTTTTGAAATACCATTCCTACTTTTTTCCTTAAATCTATAACATCATAATCTTGACTGTATATATTTTTATTTTCATATAATACTTCTCCATCTATTTTAACAGAATCTATTAAATCATTCATCCTATTGATAGTACGTAAAAATGTTGATTTACCGCAGCCTGATGGTCCTATAAGCGCAGTTACAGAATTTTTTTGTATATCTATGTTTACATTTTTTAGCGCTTGAACATTTCCATAATACAGATTTAAATTCTTAGCTATAACTATCCCCATATTGCTTACCTCCCTATTTACTTCCTGTATGAGATTCATATATTTTTTTCCCGATTATTCTTGCAGATATATTAAATATAAGCACTGCTATTATTAAAACTGCTGAAGCACCGTTAGCTATTTTAGTAGCATCAGGTACCATTCCCTCAGAGTTTAACTTCCATATGTATACAGACAAGGTTTCAGCGGGTCTTAATAAACTATAAGCTGATGCCTTACTTGCTAAATCTAAATTAGTAAAATCCAAAGTTGGTGCACTCATACCTGCAGTATATAATAATGCTGCCGCTTCTCCAAATATTCTTCCAGCCGCTAATATAACACCTGTTAGAATTTGAGGCATTGCAGAGGGCAATACAACATTTTTAATAGTCTGCCACCTAGTAGCACCGAGTCCCAAACTGGCTTCTTTAACACCAAAAGATGCTGCTTTAATAGCATTTTCACAAACTCTAGTCATACCTGGCAAATTTATTATAGTTATAGCTAATGCTCCAGCAATAAGAGAATATCCCCATTGCGACATATTAACGAAAACTAAAAGTCCAAATAATCCAACTACTATAGAAGGCAGCGATGCCATAGTTTCAATACTCAATCTAATAATATTTAATAGCTTGCCTTCTTTTGCGTATTCAGCTAAATATATTCCAGCCCCTACCCCTAGTGGTACTGTAATTATAAGTGTTACTACAAGAAGATGTATCGAATTATATAATTGACGACCGATTCCTCCACCAGTTTCAAGAATTTTAGGTTCACCAAATAAAAATTTTAAGTTTAATGATTGTCTTCCATTATATATTATATATCCTATGAGGCTAACTAGCAAAAGAATTACTAAAGCCGAAACTATATACAAAACTATAGTTGCTATTTTATCTTTAAGCTTAGAACTCATTATATCTCACCTCTTTTTCCAATTTTTCTAATTATAAGTATAAATATAAAGGATATTATTAGTAACAATAGTGCCATTGACCATAATGCATCGTTCCAAGCTGTTCCGTTGATTGTATTTGCCATATTCATAGTAAGTATACTTGTTAATGTGGTTGTGGTTCCAAGTAATCCTTTTGGGAAGGTAATTGAGTTTCCTATAACCATTTGCACTGCTAGTGCTTCTCCGAAGGCTCTTGAAACTCCAAGGACTATACTCGTTAATATTCCACTTTTGGCCGCAGGAATAATTACTTTAATTATAGTTTGCCACCTTGTTGCTCCAAGTCCATAAGATGCTTCAATATAATCTTTTGGTATGGTTCTTATAGCATCAGACGAAATACTAGTGATTGTTGGTAAAATCATTACGCTTATCACGAGTACTCCCGCAAGTAAACTAAACCCAATCCCTCCGAAAAAAACTTTAATAAGAGGTACTAATACACTTACACCTATCCAACCATAAACAACTGAAGGTATTCCCACAAATAACTCTATAGCAGGTTGAATAACTTTTGTTCCAAGTTTTGGTGAAATTATATTCATAAATACTGCCAAGGCCACCCCTACTGGCGCACTTATTAGTACTGCAAGGAAAGACACTGCTGAAGATCCCATAATAAATATCAAAGTTCCAAATTGAGGAGGTAAAGATTCCCCACTACCCTCTGGCTTCCATGCACCAGAAAATATAAAGTTAACTACTGAGTATCCATGCTTTACAAAAGTACTTAAACCTTTAATAGTTAGGAACAAAATGATTGCAAAAGTAAGAATGACTATAACTGCACCACAAAATGTTGCAAATCCACGTCCTAAATATTCATTTTTAAGTTTTAACCACATTTTTTTCATTTCATTTTTTTTCATATCATTTTACCTCAAAAAGTTATTTTAATGCAAAATAAAGACTGGTTTCACCCAGCCTTTAGAGAACATTAATCTCTTTTAGCTTTCATATCTGCCATTGGGATATATCCTAATTTAGTTATTGATGATTTCATTTCATCACTTAACATATAATCTAAGTATGCTTTTGTTAATTCTGTAGGTTCACCCTTAGTGTACATGTGTTCATATGACCAAATTTTATATTTATCTGTACTTATGTTTTCTGCATTTGCTTCAACACCATCAATTTTTAATATATTTAGGCCTTCTTTATTAGCTGCATCAGCAAAGTATGATAATGCTAAGTAGCTTACAGCCCCTTCTGTTTGCACAACTGCTTGTTTAACAGCTCCACTTGAATCTTGAGTTAAACCAGTTGCTTCTTGTTTACCATCCAAACCAAATTCTTTAAATGTTGCTCTAGTTCCTGAAGATGCGGGTCTATTTATAATAGTAATTTCTATGTCGGCTCCACCAACTTCTTTCCAGTTTTTTATCTTGCCTGTGAATATATCTATTAACTGCTCCTTTGTTAGTGATTCTACTTTTGCTTTTGGGTTTGTTACAGCCGCAAATCCTATAACACACACCTTATTATCTTTTAATGTAGCTGCATCAATTCCTTCTTTATCTTTTGCATATATATCAGAATTTCCTATTTCTACACTACCTTCTGATACCAATTTAAGTCCAGTACCGCTTCCGCCACCTTGGACATTTACAGATGCTCCTGGGTTTTTATCAGCAAACATTTTAGCACCGAGTTCTGCTAAAGGCTGAAGTGCAGATGACCCTGCTGCAGTTATTGAACCTGATAATTCAGTTTTTGTAGTTTCAGGAGCTGTTTTATCAGCTTCAGTTTTGCTTGAACAACCCGTGAACATTGCCGCTGTCATTGCAACTGCTAAAGCAGCCACCATCAATTTTAAATTATTTCGTTTCATCGATAATTCCCCCATTCTTTTATTTAGACCGCATTATTAACTACTCATTACTCTTATAATAATATACCCTCAAAGTTAACTTTATATTATGCCAATGTTAACTAAATCCCTGCTAATGTTAATTAAACTTTACAATGAATAAAAACAAAGCTATCGCTTTATACGCGATAGCTTTGTTTTTATTCATTGTAGGGAATTTCAACTATGAATTTACTGCCTATTCCGAGTTCACTTTCCACACATATTTTTCCATTGAATTTAAGCACTATATGTTTAACAATAGCTAGACCGAGTCCTGTGCCACCTTTTGACCTAGAGCGAGCCTTATCCACTCTGTAGAATCTCTCAAAAAGACGTGGAATTTGTTCTTTTGCTATTCCAACCCCAGTGTCCTTAACCCATATAACACATCTATTAGCTTTGCCCTCAGTTCCAATACAAATATTATCCCCAGTTTCTGAGTAGTTTATTGCATTATCAACTAAGTTAATTAGCATTTGTTTAAATATATCAGCATCTCCTATCAATGTTTTTATGTCCTGTTGCTCAATTGATAAGTGGATTCCTTTTACATCTGCTGTGTTTTTCATTAAATTGTAGACATCATCTACAATTTTATTAATGTTGATTTCTTCTTTTTTAACTTCATTTTGTTGTTCTATATGTGAAAGTGTTAAGATATCTGTAATTAACCTAGTTAATCTTTCAGCTTCTTCATTTATTATATTTAAAAACTTTTCCTTCGTCTCTGCATCATCTACATATTTTAAAGTTTCCGCAAACCCCTTAATAGATGTTAGTGGCGTTTTAAGTTCATGTGAAACATTAGCCACAAACTGTGTTCTCATTTTTTCTAATTTTTTCACTTCTGTAATGTCTTGAACAACAGCTACGGTTCCAATATGCTCGCTTCTGTTAATTATATCTGCAGTTTTTATTCTAAGCTCTCTTTCTTTTGGCCAAACTATTTTTATTTCTTTATAATCATCATCACTTTGACGGAATATATTTTCTAATTCAAAATCTCTTATATTGTCTAAAAGATTTTGTCCTATAATATCTTTAGTGATCCCAAACATTTTTTTAGCGTATGGATTAATCATGATCACTTTATTACTTCTATCCACAGCAATTACTCCACTATCCATACTTTGAAGTATAGCCTCTAGCCTGTTTTGTTTGTCTGTAACTTCATATAAAGTAGACTCTAATTTATCAGCCATTTCATTGAAATTTTTAGCTAGTTTACCTATTTCGCCATCTGATAATATGTTAGCTCTCCTATTAAATTCTCCCTTACTAATTCTTGAAGTAATAAAAATCAAGTCTGTAATGGGTTTTACAATAATATAAGATAGCTTTATAGAAAACCAAATTGACATTACAGCTGAAAAAATTATAGCCAAAATGTAAAACCTAAAATATTTACTACCTAGCCCATTTACAATTTTAAGGGGCATAGAACTTCTAATAATAAAATCATCACCAAAAGAGGTTGCAAAATACATCATATTCTTCTGCGTAGATTTACTATATCTGATGGAAAATCCACTACCTATTTTTCTTGCTTCTATTATTTCTTGCCTACTATTATGGTTATCCATAGTTTCCATATTTATAATTGAATCGTAAATAACTTTGCCCAGCTTATCAATGTAGGTAACTCTCAGCTGCGAATAAGCTAAGTTCTCCGTGAAAAATTTCTCTTGATCTCTTATATTATTACTTTGTAATAAACTAATTATCATATTATTATTTGTTTGCAACTTATCTTTTAGATTTTGCTGATATTCGTAATTAAAAATAGATACAAATAACACAGTTACTACAATAAATATAAAAACCACTGTGCTTAACAAATATACTACTAATTTTTTTTTCATAATTATTCTCCAAAATTAAATCTATAACCTATACCCCTAATAGTCTGAATATACGTTGGGTTTTTATCATCATCTTCAACTTTTTGTCTTAAATGTCTTATGTGAACATCTACAGTTCTTGTTTCTCCTACGTATTCATAACCCCATATTTTGTCGAGTAGGAAGTCTCTCGTCATAACTCTACCTTTATTTTTTATTAATATCTCCAATAACTCAAATTCTTTTAAGGTTAAATCAATTTTTATTTC
>JBLHPD010000227.1:0-7318 GCA_047624165.1 Clostridium sp.
AGTTGTTCTATATTTATTTTCCATAAACTTATAATAACATAGTTTGTGTATGTTTCAATGTATTTATACACAAGCTATGCTATCCATCCCACACCTGAAGGAGTGGGCTTTCCGCACAAATATTGTATTAATTGGAAATACAATGCCTCCATTTTAAATAAATTCTAAAACAGATGCTCTTTATGAATTTGTTGCAGGTATTTCTGAAGATATGGGACAAGGTAGACCGAATTCAAAGTATGTAGGTGGTGCTTCGGACTCCTCAAATCTTCAAAGGGGCGGTACTCCTGTAGTTTGTTCAATGGGTGTAATTGGTGAACACAATCATACATTTGATGAATATGCAATTGTGGAAACTTTGTTTGAAAGAGCTAAATTACTTACGGCAGTAGTTGATAGAATTGATGAATTTAAAATAAAGTAGTGTTAAGTGATATATGGAAAAAATTGAATGAACTAGTAAGATCAGAATGAAATTGGACATACCAAAAGGCCTTAGAATTTCGCTATAACCATCTGCAATAAAATTCAAAGTTTTACCTGGTAAGGTTTTGAATTTTTCAAAAGCCATACGCATGGCGAGAATACAATGTCCTACTTCACGAGTATCTGATACCTGATATCCTAGTATGGTTTTTACAGGTGTCCATGCTGATATATACATAATGGTTTATACTTTTTGCATTGATGTAAATTTCATTAGCAGAAAGGATGTTGGCAGGTTTATAGACAATGGAATCTCAGCATTCTTTGCCAAGGCAGCAGGTGCTGCTACAGCTGCATCTCTATATGCATCGGGGGTAATAACTGCTGCTCAAGCAACAATATTATTAATGCCTAGTATGTTAATGGGAACTTTAGTAGGTCATTATGCAAGACTAGTACTAGTAGCAGGAACAAGTGGTAAATACAGACTTATTATGATTGCAATACCAATTATTGATTCTATCATAGGTATGTTTTTAATGAAGACAATGCTAACTGTTATGGGGTTAATGTAAGAAAGAATAGAAAGTCTTAAAAGGAATTTTAGAATTTAAATGACAGCAAGCATGGCATATTAATGTATTGTCCATGCTTGCTGTGGTATAAACTGGAAGTTTATGTTTGCTTTTTTTAGCAAAACAAATTATATTTATAATTTGTTCATGTCCACCGGGGGTTTTTATGAGCACGGCGAGTTTGCTGATTTTCGACAAGTGACAGTCACTCTTTGAATATATCTACCACTCATCATCAAAATCTGGATACTGCTCAGGTATTTCCCCTTTACTTTCAATGATTTCTGGATTTAATAATTTCTCCTTAGTCTCTCCAATATTAAAAACTTCTACATTAAATTCCCATTGATCACCATAATCAAATAGATATAGAAAATTTTGTTTTTCATATAATTCTAACTCTCCAATTTCAACTTCATCTACAAAAGGTCCTTCATCACCATCGCATGTGAATACATTCTTTGACCACGCCTTTCCATCCATAAAAAAAGAATACATATGATCATCATCAAATTCGAAAGCATCTTGAATAGCATTATGTAGATCATAAAGTGTATAGTCTGCAGATAGCCTTATTTTTGACCATACATTTTTACCTAATGAAACTTTAAAGGTATAAATTCCATCTTTAAATTTGCGCTTACTTCTCGGCAAAGTATTCTCTAATTCCCCACTTTTAAATATCTTTTTAAATGGCACATAGAATTCTTCATCAAATGCTATCTTCCATTCACCATTTTCTTTTCTATAAGGTATATTCCATTCTTGTATATCTCTTTTTTTACGTAGAATTTTAATTATTTGCAGCCCAATTTTAGACATTACGATTTCTTTCGGTAGAAATCTTCTTTTTATTCCACTTCGCAACTTTTCTTCCTCATCTTGTTTAATAGTCATAATACCCATGTATGAAAAATATAATAAAATCGTACTACAATTTTTCAAACGATTATTTACAGAAACCGCCATATTAGCTTTGTTATTATAAATGTCAATTAAAAGCTCACTAGTGTCATATGCACTAGAAATATCCCAAGTATGTAATCTTAAATCTTTGATATTGCAGTCCATCCATAAAATTTCTAATAAAAATACATATTTTTCAGTGTTATTTAACTTATTAAATTGCGGAACTCTATTTGTAGATTTCAGCACCAGCTTTCCACCTTTTGCTGCTTGTTCTACAAATAATTTACCACTTACAGCTAAATTGCAAAACATATGTATCAAAGGATAATCTAGTTGCCTACTTCTAGGCGTAATATCTTCTTGTTTAATATTCATCAGTTCATTCATTTCGTATAAAAATTTAGTTGCTATCTGTTTAGTTGTCTTTCCTATAGTAACTTCATTTAAATTTAAATACTCTAGAAATTTATTAAAATCTTCTAACAAACAGCTTATTTTTTCATCTATTGTAAATGTAGTCATATTTTTTTTCTCCTTTATCGTTTGTTATTATTATACTGTGATTTATGTTTTAATCCAAACCTTCTTTATCAAAACTACAAAGATAATATTTATTAACAAATTACCTGTTAGGTATATTATACTATAAATACAATTATAGTGAATTTAACAAACTAATACAGCCTATCTATATACATTTCATAATTTAAATAAAAACTATAGTTTGCTTTTAAAACGATTTGCCATCCGTAAAAACATACTTATTGTGACAGTTTGAATATAAATTACATGATAGGTATAATATTCCTAAGAGTTACGTCATATTGGTAGAATATTATATCTTTATGAAAAATGAAATTAAACCAGATGGAAACTGTAATACAAAAATTACATATTAAACTAGGAGGCCGATTTAATGACAAAAGAAATAATACATGTATGTTGTTCTAATAGTGCTCAGGGTAGTATGAAGTACGCAATTAATGTGAAGTTATTTGAAGGTAAAAAAGTAATAGGCCTTATTGATGATTTATCTAATGGTCCTATAGCAGAAATAACGAATATGAACAAAAGAATTGATTGGTGGAAAAATATATATTTCGAAGAAGTTAAAGAAATTTCTGAAGAAATCGAAGATTCCTATAAAAAACTTCATAAAGAGATAATGAAGCTTAAGGATGAAGATATTTATTTATGGCACGGTAACAGTGCAATGGAAATCTGTGGGATGCTACACGTTCTTTCAATGCTTGAAGAGAAAACTCAAAATGTATATACCATTAATGTATCAGATATTACTTATAACACTGGTAAAAGAAATGAATATACACCACGAGTTGTGGGAGAACTTAGCCCAGAAAGATTAGGAGAATTCATTGGGATAAATCAATCCATGGACTTTAATAGGTATTCAAGTTTAATGAGTTTATGGGAGCAACTTAAAAGAGAAAAGTCAAACCTACGTGTTTATGAGGATAAGGAAATTAAAAGTGTTCAGGAAGATTATTACGATGAAATGATACTTCGGTATACATACAAGAAGTTTAGGTATAGTGCAAGAACCGTGGGAGAAGTTATAGGCAGGGCTGAAAGTTGTGTTTCTGATAGTTTTATTTTTTGGAGAATAATAGAATTAATTAAAAATGAAAAAGTTTCTTACAGAGGGAATTTAGGTGTTATGAGGGAACTAGAAATAAAGAAAGCATAAAGTTAATATCTTTTTTATTTCTAGTGAAACAATATTCATATTTTATATTTAAAAACAAAACTAATATAAAATAAGCTATAATTAGAAAAACAAACAGATTTTGTTTTCATTGGACTTAATGAGTTTTTATTTTAAATTAGAATACTTTTGAAGACATTAATTCAACAGTGGTTATCAAGAAAAAATTTAGTAGAAATTCAACTATTGGAGATATAATGAGTGATCCAAATGGTGCAGAAATAGCTAAGGGTTTAAAGAAAGACATTTTTGGAGAAGAAGATAACTCAGGTGATGGTCTTGGAACAGATAGAAGTGCTATGTTTAATGATTTCGTTTTACGTTCTATGGTTATTTTTTCAGGTGATAAATTTACCGAGGAGATGATGGAGTCACTTCTTGAGAAATTAAACAGTATATAGAGCGTTCAATATATTTAATTTTAAGGAAACTTCAATTTCACATGTAGCTTTTATTGGATCCTTATTTCTCTCAATCATAAGCAACCTCCAAATTCGAATAATTTAGATAGTACCCTAAAGGATACTATCTATTAATAAAGTGCATACTTGTATATACATATACAAGTATTATACTATAGTTGATAATTAAATAGAAAGTATTAAATGTTAATTTGATATTGCCAAATGATACTTAACCTATAAATAAGAATAACCATATAAATGATGTTAATTTTTATTAAAAATCATAAAAATTCTGGAGGTTATTAAACATGAAAAAATCAAAGGTATATTTTACCGATATGCACACGACAATGAAAGAAAATTTGCAACAAAAGTTGAGACGTCTAATCAAAACAGCTGGGATTGATCAAATCAATTTTGATAAAAAGTTTACTGCTATTAAAATTCATTTTGGCGAACCTGGCAATCTGGCTTATCTTCGTCCAAACTATGCTAAAACAGTGGTAGATATCGTAAAGGAGTTAGGTGGGAAGCCGTTTCTTACTGATTGCAATACTTTATATGTTGGTGGTAGAAAAAATGCACTTGACCATCTAGATGCTGCTTATGTTAATGGCTTTTCTCCATTTTCAACAGATTGTCACGTACTGATAGGAGATGGATTAAAAGGCACCGATGAGGTTTTAGTACCTGTTGTGGGTGGCGAATATGTGAAAGAGGCGAAAATCGGCCATGCTATTATGGATGCAGATATATTTATTACTCTAACCCATTTTAAGGGGCATGAAGCAACTGGTTTTGGCGGTACGTTTAAAAATATAGGTATGGGTTGCGGATCCCGTGCAGGTAAGATGGAGATGCATAGCAGTGGAAAACCATTTATTTCGCATGAGGAATGTATAGGCTGTGGCCAATGCGCTAAAAACTGTGCCCTCAATGCAATTACTGTTACAGAAAAGAAAGCTACCATTAATCACGACAAGTGTGTTGGCTGCGGTCGATGTATTGGTGTTTGTCCTGTGGATGCTGTTATGCCCGCATCAGATGAATCAAATGATATTTTGAATAAAAAAATTGCGGAATACTCTGCTGCAGTACTAGCTGGTCGTCCGAACTTCCACGTGAGTCTGGTTATTGATGTGTCACCATACTGTGACTGTCATGGAGAGAACGATGTGCCAATTGTTCCCAATGTAGGTATGTTTGCTTCATTTGATCCTGTTGCACTGGATGTTGCTTGCGCGGATGCGGTAAATGCCCAACCTGTTATGGCAGGAAGTATTCTCGAAAAAAATGGTAACAAGAATCATGACCATTTCACTGATGTAAGTCCTGAAACTAATTGGAAGGTTGCAATTGACCATGCAGTAAAGTTGAATCTGGGTAGTAAAGAATATGAATTGATTACTATTTAAATAATATACAATGTTTTTTCTTATTACAGTATTTTCAAGAAGTAAATTAATGAGTACTGTCAACTTTAATGGTGTACATTCTTAATCATTAAAGTTGGCAGTACTCATTTATATTAAAGAGATATTAAGAAGGAGTGAACGTTATGAATAAGATAATTAATGTTGGGTTAGTAGGTTATGGTATGGCGGGCAAAGTATTTCATGCTCCTATGATTAACGATGTATCTGGACTAAATTTATATAAGGTTTATACGACGAGTGAAGAGGCTATAAAGTCCTTAAAAGAAAGATATTCAGATGTTTTGGTTTCATCAAATATTGATGAATTATTTGAGGACCCAAACATTCAACTTATTGTACTGGCAGTACCAAATGCAGTTCATTATGAATTAGCTGTAAAAGCTTTAGAAAACAATAAGCATGTAGTTGTTGAAAAACCATTTACAGTAACAACGCTTGAAGCAGATAAATTGATAGCTCTTGCAAAACAGAAAAATAGAATATTAACTGTTCATCAAAATAGAAGATGGGATAGTGATTTTAAAACTGTTGAAAAGATTGTGAAAAGCGATTTACTTGGAGATATAGTTGAATATGAAGCACATTATGATAGATTTAGGAACTACTTTGAAGAAAATACATGGAAGGAAAAGAAACTACCTGGTTCTGGAATTTTATATAATTTAGGTTCTCATCTTATAGATCAGGCACAAATTTTATTTGGACTTCCCACTGAGGTATTTGGTGATTTAAGAATTCAAAGACATGATGGAATAATTATTGATAATTTTGAAATTATATTAAATTATCCAAAGTTAAAAGTTACATTAAAGGCTGGAACGCTTGTTAGAGAAATTAGTGCACATTTTACTCTCCTTGGAAATAAGGGCTCCTTTATTAAGTATGGAATGGATGTACAGGAAGAAAGTTTGAAAAAAGGTTTAGCGCCAAAGGATTTAGAGTATTGGGGAAAAGAGCCTGATAGCATAAGTGGAAAAATAAACACTGAAATTAATGGGTTACATTTTACAGGTAATATTGAAAGTGAAATCGGAGATTATAGAGAATTTTATTCAAATGTTTATAAAGCAATTTTAGGTGAAGATACAATAAAAGTAACGGCACAAGAGGCAAGAAACACAATTAGGATAATAGAACTAGCTGAAAAAAGTAACTTAGAAAAACAATGGATAAAGTTTCATGAATAAATCAAAAAAAATTAAATAATGGCGAAGATGCTTATTTATTTATGATGTAAATAGTTCTAAAATTTTAAATTTAGATAGTAGAATCTTTGCTGAAAATGGAAGTATTCATAGCATATATTTAAAATAACAAAAAATAATTTTATATTATGTTATCTAATATGATTCTACAAAGAGAACAAGAAAAGGTAATAGGTAAATAATTTAGGTATTTTATCTTGTATTATATCTGGTTTAGTTGTTATTTCTGATTTGTTTTATATGTTTAATTACAATGAATCAACTGATCTTATGCATTCTCTTATACTAATTTTATTAATTTTATTTGGTATATCATTAGCGGTTATAGGCTTATTAAAACTTAAAATTATTGGTAATAGTAAGCGAAGTTATTATATTATAGCTGGTTTAGTTGTTATTTTTGATTTATTTTATGTGTTTAATCGCAATCCATCAATTGATCTTATGCAGTCTCTGCAACTAGTAATATTAAACTTATTTGGAATAGCATTAGGAGTTATAGGTTTATTAAAGATTAAGATTACTGGTAATGGTAAACGCAGTTATTATGTTATAGGATGATTATCCCACAAAAAGCTTGTAATTACTTCCAAACGCAGAACTTATGATATAATAATACCAAAATGACCACTTTGAG
>JBLHPD010000228.1:0-7294 GCA_047624165.1 Clostridium sp.
TTATTCATTTTATAAATACTTTTTCTAATGCATATTCTGATATGTGTATTCTAACAGTATACCCTATCAGTTTTACAATTTATTATAGATATCTTGAACTCAATAAATATATCTCAAATTAACACAAAACAAAAAAAATAGCAAATAATATAAAAAGACTGCATTAGATTTTTCCTAATACGGTTTTGTATATCACCGTAGTTTAGTTGAAATTCATTTAAATTATCATTAATGTTCATGTGGAACACTGAATATAAACTACTTAATATAAAGTAACCAAGTATGTTTTTTTTCATAACCTAATATTACAATAATTCTAATTTTAGGAGTACATGATGAATATAATACTAACACCTCTCCACTATATATATCTTATATTTATTATAATAATAATAATTGCTATGGTGAAAAAAAAGGATATAACCCTTATATGTATAGTAGGTATACTTATATTGGGTATAGTAGGTACAGGGTCTATCTCAAAATCTACCATGGGTGTATTTAATAGCTTTGTTTACGCAACAAAAGAGCTAATGCCTACCATTTTTATAATATCAATCGTAACTGCAATGAGCAATACGCTTATGGATTCTGGTATAAATGATGAAATAGTGTCGCCTTTTAAAGGAGTAATTAAAAATTATTGGGTTGCTTATTGGGTTATCGGAATTGTTATGATGGTTTTGTCCTGGTTTTTCTGGCCATCACCAGCAGTAGCGCTTGTGGGAGCATTATTTTTACCAATTGCTATAAAAGCAGGATTACCAGCCATGGGTGTGGCGATCTCAATGAACTTATTTGGACACGGAATTGCGCTATCAAGTGATTATATAATACAAGCAGCACCTAAGCTTACTGCAGGTGGCGCTGGCATACCTGTTGGTAGTGTTATATCTGCAAGTATTCCACTTGTAATTGTAATGGGAATAGTCACAACTGCTACAGCATTTTATTTTATTAGTAAGGATATCAAAGCAGGAGTTCCTCTAAGCAAATCTATAATTGAAGTAGAGTCAAGTGAATCATCAGACACAATGCTTATTGCTTCAAAAAAACTCAGAAGATTTTTTGCGGTATTGATACTAGTCCTTTTCGCAATAGACATTTATATAATGTATACTACAAAACTTCAAGGGGGAGATGCCACAGCTCTTATTGGAGGTACAGCTGTATTTATATTAAGTTTAGTTTCGATATTTACTTATAAGGATCAATCTCTTACTAAAATTACAGATAATCTTGTTAAAGGTCTACAATTTGGATTTAAGATATTTGGTATTGTTATTCCTATAGCTGCTTTCTTCTATTTGGGAGATTCAGCTTTAAATGATATATTTGGACAAATCCTTCCAAAAGGTTCAAATGGAATTGTCAATGATTTGGGTGTTGCTCTTTCAAACCTAGTTCCACTTAACTCAGTTGTTGCAGCCAGCACTATTACAGTTGTGGGTGCTATTACAGGGCTAGACGGTTCTGGTTTCTCAGGTATACCTTTAGTTGGTTCCGTTTCTAGAATTTTTTCAACAGCTTTAGGCGGTGGTATAGCAACACTTACAGCACTTGGCCAAATATCTGGAATATGGATAGGTGGAGGAACAATAATTCCTTGGGCAGTAATACCAGTAGCCGCTATTTGTGGTGTGGATCCCTTTGAATTGGCTAGAAAAAATATCAAACCCGTAATTATTGGTTTAGTAGTTACTACAATAGTTGCTATATTTATTATGTAGTTAATGTTATTTCAGAAGGACATCCACAATTCCATAAAACTAAAGATAGAGCTATATAATTATTTTATTTAGATCTATCTTTAGTTACTTTGTAGAATAATTTGTAGTAAAGCAATCTAATATGATATATTAAAATATAACATAAAATACACTGCGTCATTTTAAAGAAAACAGTTTACTATTTTTAAATTGTATTAATAAATTCAAAAGCTATATTTCTTAGGATCTGATAAGATGGTATCTATAAGCGTTACCATAATTTTAATAGGAGTTGTTATAATTGCACTTATTTTTGCACTTTCAAATGGACTTCACGATGCCAGCTCTGTAGTTGCAACCTTTATTATATGTGGAGCAGCGACCCCTAAGCAAGCCATTGGAGTTGCATCAATTTTTGGAATGATAGGTGCCATTTTTGGAGGAAGTGCAGTAGCAGATACCATTTCTAAGGTTATAGATTTACCAGTCAATTCTTCACTGCTTATAATACTTCTTGCAGCAATGCTTGGAGCAGTTATATGGAATTTAATAACTTGGAGATTGGGACTTCCTTCAAGCTCGACACATGCTTTAATAGGTGGAATCATTGGAGCAGTTTGGGTGTCTTCAGGCTACACACATATACTTTGGGGCTGGAATGAATTAATTGGTGGGCAGCATCAACTAACTGGAATTGTAAAAGTTGTCGTAGCTTTAATTATTTCACCGATGCTTGGATTTATAATTGCATTTATTCTTCAAAAATCAGCAAAATTACTCCTGCGAAATGCGAAATTTTCATTAAATAATGGACTAAAGAAAATTCAATGGGGAATAGCTGCAGCACTTTCATATAGTCATGGTGCTAATGATACACAAAAAATAATTGGAATAATAACATTAGCACTTATGGCAGGCAAAGGGGTAGCGATGTCTACTTCACCTCTTTGGGTAAGGTTCTCTGGCGGATTTGTCATGTTTATTGGGACAATGCTTGGAGGGTGGACAATAATGAAAACTATTGGTCGAGGAATATTTACAGTAAGAGTTATTCACAGTGTAAACTCTCAATTAGCTTCGGCAGGGTCATTAATAATAGCTACTTTAATTGGGGCTCCAGTTTCTACAACGCATGTGGTTGTTGGTAGCGTTATGGGAGTTGGTGCGGCTGATGAATATAAAATGGTCCATTGGGGTATAACAAAGGAAATTCTTTTAGCCTGGTTTATCACAATACCACTATCGGCGGTAGTTTCTGCATTAATATATATTATATTTAATCTAATTTTTACAGTAATCTAATTGAATCCATAAAATTTTTAGAAACCAATCCACTAAAGCCTGAGCAAAATATTATGAAAATGAGGGGATCTCATATTGAGAGGAGAATATCCTTAGAATTGCAGATGCCCTTGATCATAAACATAATCTTCATATTTTTAATCAATCATACTTGCTTCTTTAATAAAATGTGCTATAGCTCTATTAAAGTCTAGTTCAAGATATTCAATATAATTTATATCGCTTGGATTAGATTTAATTGCTAGGTCTTTTAATTCTTTATAGTGACCTTTTATCTTTTCAAACTCATTAGTAAAAAATATTATTCTACTTTGTTCTATTATACTTCTCTCAATATCCATACTAAACACATCCTTTAACATTTTAATAAAATTATACCATATTAATGTTAAATTAATATGGTATAATTTTATTCTTATCTAGTATATTAAGAAATATCATAATCATACTAAAAAAATATTAAAAGCTTTAAAATCGTTTAGTTCAAAGTATAAAAGCACCTTCCCTATGCTTATAGTTTATCCCACATTGATGTAATTATAATTTAGATTGGATTAAACATATGGTAATTGAAATCGTTCATTTATAGTAATATATATTAAATAAGAGTAGCAATAATTGCTACTCAATAAATTTAAGTTTTTTTTTAACCAATATAGATTTTAATATACTTGTTAATTTTTACTACTTTTTAGTTGCAAGTAGTTATTTAGTTTTTGCCACTTCAGAATCATTACGATTTCTAATTCCTTGGTATTATTCAGCCATTTCTAAAGCTATTTTCATCATATTTGTAAATGCTTCTTGTCTTTCTTCAGATGTAGTTATTTCATTAGTTACTAAATTATCTGAAACAGTTAATAAACAAGCTGCTTTCTTACCCAATATATTTGCATTATGAAATAGCGCGAATGATTCCATTTCTACTGAAGTACATCCGTGTGTTTTATAAATATTCTTATACTCATCAAAATTTTCACGATAAAATACATCTGCTGAATGAACTTTTTGTTTATGAACTTCAATGCTTAAATCCTCTGCGATTTTTTCTAACTTACTATTTAATTCTGATGATGCAGCAATAGTATCATATTCATATCCACTTTGAACTTTTGCATAAGTTGACTCACTCCAAGCTTCAGTACAAAGTATTACATCATATAAATGTAAATCAGCAGTGTAGGCACCACATGAACCAATTCTAATAATATTTTCTACCCCATAAAAATTAAATAATTCATATGAGTAAATACCAATACTTGGCATACCCATGCCACTAGCCATTACAGAAATCCTACGTCCTTTATATGTACCGGTGTATCCAAATATATTACGTACATTATTAAATTTTTCAACATTTTCTAAAAATGTCTCTGCAATAAATTGGGCACGTAAGGGATCACCTGGCATTAATACCGTTTTTGCTATGACTCCTTCTTCTTCTACTTCAATATGTGCTGTTGGTATCATATTGAACCCTCCTTTTATTTAAGTAATATAGTTAATCTACTAATTAACTAATATTATTAAAGTATACATTATAAATGCATTAATTACTTCTGAAATTGTAATATTTAAGCATTAATTTAAAATTGGTTTACATTTTAATTAGTTTACATAATTTTAATTATGTAAACTAATCTTCTATTATATTTAGTAATGTTCTATTTATATCGTTTATTACAAACTTAAATATACCTTATATATATGCTATATAAGGTATATTTTTAATCTTCTTTAATTATTAAAAAAAAGGTAACTATTTTATATTTCAATAGTTATCTTTTTTTCTATATGAATTAACTATTAGATAATCTTATTACATTAGTATATAATTAAAATAAATGTAAGTTGATAATTGTTATCTACCTATTACTGCTATAAGGAGGTTTCTATGAGTAAAAAAGTGCATACTATTTTAAAGATACTACCTTTTATAATAATAATTACAATTGTCATTTGTGCCATTTTCAATATGAAAATGCTACATAATTGCACCCCAGAAAATGTAAAAATTTATGTTGATTCTTATGGGGTATTCTCACCAATAATCTATATAATTTTATTTACTTTTGTTCCTCTTACACTTTTCCCAGATTCAATCCTTGCCATTGCAGGTGGAATGTGTTTTGGAATGGTTGGCGGTTTTATTTACACAATGATTGGTGCTATGTCCGGCGGCATTCTTTCTTTTTTATTAGCTAAAACATTAGGTCCTAAAGTATTCAATAAATTCATAAAAAAGGACATATCAAACTTAGAAAATGCTATTAAAAACAGGGGCTTTGTACTTGTGCTAGTTTTGAGGCTTATTCCACTATTCCCCTTTGATGTTATTAGTTATGCGGCAGGTTTTTCCGGAGTAAAATTTAAAGACTTTGCCACAGCTACAGTTTTAGGGATAATACCTGGTATATTTATTTTTGTGAATATTGGAGATAAATCAACCCAAATTGGTTCTTCAAGCTTCTATGTGTCTATAGCCCTTTTAGTAGTACTTATTGTAATGTCTCATGCTTTAAAAAAGAAAATTGCAATTAATCAACTCGAAAGCTAGTATAGGTAATTATAAGACTCTTTTTTTTAATAAGCTTGTTATACCGCTGGTAGCATTAAGTAATGGACCTATGGATTTATCATAATTTAGGTTGTTTATTATGTCGGCTATAAACTCCGACATATCTACTTCATGGAACCACTTGGCTTCTTTAACTTCTTTGGGAATATACGTTAAGTTTGTTGAATATATTTTTTCAATTAACCCCTCTTCATAAAATTGGTCAAACTTTTCAATACCTTCAGTAAATAATGCAAATGTAGCTGTAACGAATATTCTTTTTGCTTTACGTTTTTTTAATTCTAATACTATATCAAACACTGATTCACCTGAAGCTATCATGTCATCAACAATCAATACGTCCTGTCCTTCAACCTCTCTGCCCATATATTCATGTTGTACTATTGGATTTTTACCATTTACTACTTTTGAATGGTCTCTCCTTTTATAGAAAAGTCCAATATCAAGACCAAGCACACTAGAGTAATAAACGGCTCTATCCATTGCACCTGTATCTGGGCTTATCACTAACATCTTTGATTTATCTACTAAGAGATCAGGCTCCTCTTTTAAAATAGTTTTTACAATTTCATAAGTGGGATATAAATTATCAAATGATATCAAAGGTATTGAATTTTGAACGTTTGGATCATGAACATCAAAGGTTATAATATCATTTACACCCAATTTTTCTAATTCTTGAAGTGCTATTGCACAATCAAGAGATTCTCTATGCTTTCTTCTGTGCTGCCTGCTTGCATATAGTAATGGCATTATAACTGTTATTCTCTTCGCTTTTCCACCTAAAGCTGATAAAACTCTCTTTATATCTTGGAAATGATCATCTGGACTTTTGTGGTTCTCATAACCAAACATTTTATATGTACAACTATAATTTCCTACATCACATAATATGAATATATCTTTTCCTCTAACAGAATTTTCTATAACAATTTTTCCTTCGCCGTTTGAGAATCGAATATCCTTCATACTTATAAGAAAAGATTTTTCTCCACCCACCATGTTGCTTATAGGCTCATTGGCATAGTCCTTACGTTTTTCAATTAAAAGTTCATTAATCCTATTACCAAGTTCAGAACTACTCTCTAATGCCATAATGCCTAGATTACAATAGGGAATGCTAGGTGATTCCTTAATATCCATAATAATACCTCCTTGAGATCCAAAATAAAAAGATGTACTCCTTTACAATTTTAACATATTTACAATTTTAAAAGAACATCAAAATCAATAAAATCCGATTTTTATAAAAAAAATTTTCACGCATCAAATAAATGAACATGTGATCTTTATACTAAATATTAAAATTCTTGAGTTTGTGTTATAATTAAACAGAAATAAATTAATTAAATGAGCACTAATTGCCTTTATTTGGGCAATATCTAACTACTATAGATTGGAGATATGATACTAATGCCTAATGAAGAAAATATCACAAATTTTTTACCATCAGTAGATGCAATTTTGCCTAAAACGAATAAGGATAGTTATTTTTTATTTTACAATAATGAGTTATTAGTTAAATCTGAAGATAATAAAGTTGTAATACCCACTATTGAAGATCTAGATAATTTTAAATTAATTAATATTCAATATTTTGGATCCACAAATGGGAATAATTGTTATTGTGGTGAATTAAATAAAGATGCTATTATCCCAAATAATATGTATTTTAGTAAACTTAAAGCTTTAACTTATCAGCTAT
>JBLHPD010000229.1:0-7291 GCA_047624165.1 Clostridium sp.
AAATAATGAAAGTAACTAAACCTTTTTATGATTATTTTAAGAATTTGAGGATTGAAATGTTCAATACTTTGGATCTTTGTAATCGTAATATAGATGAATTGATACTAATAGAGAAGTGTCAGAAGTTATTAGACAGAATATTATTTATTGCAACATGTGAGAAAAACTATATTTTAGAAGATGGACTTTTTAAGAAAGTAGTAAAGAATGCTAAACAAAGTGTTGATTTAGAGGAGTATAAAGTTTGGAAAAATGTGAAGAACCTATTTGAATCAATAGATAAAGGGAATGTTACAGCAAAAATAAACAAATTTAATGGTGGGTTATTTAGCAGTGATAAAGTATTGGAAGAGTTAAATATTCCTAATGAAATAATTGAAAAATTATGCAAGATCACAGAATATGACTTTAACAAGGAAATTAGTTTGAATGTATTAGGAAATATTTTTGAAAGAAGTATAGATGATATAGAAGAATTAAAAGCAAAGATATGTAAAAATGAAAATGATTTGTTGATTGGAAAGAGAAAAAGAGAGGGCATTTTTTACACGCCAGATTACATTACCCAATATATAGTAAAACGTGCAATTGATCATTGGATATATGAAAGAATGGAAGAAATAAATAGTGATGATAGCAGTTTAGCGCAATGGAGTTCTAGAGACGTGATGACAAATAAAAGAATTAAATCTAAGAAGAAATTGTTGAGTATATATAGAAACTATAGAACAGTTCTTATTGATATGAAGGTACTTGACCCCGCATGTGGATCTGGCGCATTTCTAAGTGAAGCATTTAATTACATTTATGATCAATCAGAATATGTTAATGGTATTGTTGAGGAATTAAATAATAAACAAATAGAATGTATTGAAGTTAATAAACATTTAGTTGCACACTTAGACAAGACTATTTTAAGAAATAATATATATGGGGTTGATTTGAATAGGGAAAGTGTAGAATTAGCAAAGCTATCTCTATGGCTTAGAACAGCAAGTTCAAAGGACTCATTAGTGAATTTAGATAAAAATATTAAATGTGGCAATTCATTAATTGATGATTATGATGTAGCAGGAAAGTTTGCGTTTAATTGGTCTACAGAGTTTAAGGAAATTCATGATAATAAAGGGTTTAATATTATAGTTGGTAATCCACCTTATATTTTCAGCAGACAGAAGATTAATAACAATGAAAAGGAATATTTCTACGATAATTATACGACTACTCAATTTCAATTAAATACTTTTGTTTTGTTTTTAGAACAGTCTATTAAGCTTTTAAGTGAAAATGGAGTCTTGGGATTTATAATTCCTAATACCTTACTTAGATTAGACACCATGAGCAAGATCAGAAAGTATTTATTAAATAATGGCCAAATTCTTGAAATTACACAATTAAGAGGAAAACATTTCGGTGGTGCAAATGTTGAAACAGTGATTTTGATATTTAAAAAATCCTCAAAGCAAAGTAATAAAATTTTGACATTAGAAGTTAGAAATAGAGAGGAATTGCAATTTCCAAATTATAAAGAAATAGACATTTCTAATTGGCACAAAGATGAAGACTCTGTATTCTATATATCAGGGGATATAATAGAAAGACAAGTAGTTAAAAAATTACAAAGCAATTCAAGGGATTTGAGTGAATTTTATGATGTC
Organism: Clostridium sp.; assembly: GCA_047624165.1. Classification (GTDB taxonomy): domain Bacteria; phylum Bacillota; class Clostridia; order Clostridiales; family Clostridiaceae; genus Clostridium_AD. The sequence continues at coordinate 1,659 of JBLHPD010000229.1, forward strand.
AAATCAGGATTAGAAGCCTATGCTACAGGCAAAGGAAATCCAAAACAAACTGTTGAGTATTCAAGGGATAAAGTTTATCATTCTAATGAAAGAAAAGCAGATGATTATTATCCTTATATAGAGGGGAAAGATGTTAGAAATTATAATGTTGAATTCCATAACAAGTTATGGTTAAAGTATGGGAAACATTTAGCTGGACAAAGAACGTTGGATATCTTTAAAAGACCGAGAGTTTTGGTAAGAGAAATAGCAGGCTCCTACCCAAACAGCATTTTAGCTGCTTATACTGACGAGTTTTTATTGAATAATAGAAGTGTAATAAATGTTTTATCAAATAATGATGATATTAAGAGGCTTAAATATGTAACATTATTATTAAGCAGCAAATTGATGTCATTTTATTATAAAGTTAATTCATCTAAATCGGATAGAAATATTTTCCCTAAGATAATTTTAAAAGATTTGAATACTATGCCTATAATATTACCTGAAATTATAGATGACTATATAAGATGCTATGAAGAAATTAAAGAGTTTATTGATAATTGTAATAAAGCAAAAATTGAATTTATTAATTATATTAATGACTCATATAATCCTATAAAAGTTACAGATACTGTACAAAATTTTTATAATTATGAATATGATGTTTTTATTCATGAACTAGAGAATTTAAATGTAGTTTTCACTGAAAAATCGAAATACCAATTATATGATATATTTAAGGAGGTAAAAGAGGGCATAAGAGATATTCAAGATAATTTATCGAAACTTAAGAAAAACACTGATCTAAAAATTTATAATTTATATAATTTAAGTAAAAGTGAAATAGATTATATTGAGAATTATAATAAATGATTTATATCTCAAAATTGAAGATGTATGATCTTGATATAAGAAATTTTTACTTGAGTTCCTATGAAAATGAGGTTGAACTACAAAAGGACATCTTAAAAAGTGCATTAGTAGTATTAGAATGGACAGAATCATTACCGGTTTTAAAATAGAGAGATGTAGTGAAAAGTATCAAGGATCTGACTTACATTAAATAAATAAGAAAAAGGATGGATTAGTGACTGCATATACATATCTTGGAGAGGGGGAGTATGTACGTCATAGCGGTAATAGCCCTATAAGTTTTGTGTGGAAATTGAAGGAAGAGATTCCAGCTGGACTAACGAGGGTGGCCAATAAAAGTATTGTTTAGAGGGTTTAGTTACTCATATTATTTATATTAGAAAGATCACAACTATAGATATATATGAAAATAGATTTGTAAAGTACATGATAATGAGTATTATAAAAAGGCTAAATGCAGTTGTGAAAAATATTATTATAAATATGCTTAATAATAAAGCGAAAAATAATGATAATAATACTGATGATAAAGTAGAGTTACATAAGTTTTTAAAGAAGAAGATTTCTATATTAGAAAAACATCTGAAAAATGGATTTAGTAATGTGGGTAGTCTTACAGGTAAAAAGACTATGAGTTTAGTTTTTCAAATGGCTCCTGGTTATAGGGAAGTTTACAAAAGGTATATTATGCTAAGTAAGGGGCTGGCTTTAGGGGATGGACTTTATCAGATGACTCCTAAAAAACTATATTTATTATATGAGATGTGGTGCTATATGAAGATACATCATATTCTCAGTGATTTAGGTTACGAGGTAGAGGAATATGGAATATTAAAGTATAAGGACAATGGGTTCTATTTTACATTATCTAAGGACTCTGAAGCTAAGATGATTTATTCTAACAAGAAGAATAGGTTAGAGTTATGGTATAACAAGTCATATTCATCTCCAACAACTAATCAAAGACCTGATACTGTGCTTAATATTAGAAATTTGAATAATAAAGATGACAATAGAATTTATATATTTGATGCTAAGTATAGAATAAATGTCGATGATAGTGCTGTGGTAGGGCCAGTTGAAGATGATATAAATGTAATGCATAGATATAGGGATGCAATAGTATCAAAACTTAGTAACAAGGTTCAATTTAAATATGATACCTTTGGAGCTTATGTTATGTTTCCTTATGGAGACGAAGAGAAGTTCAAGGAACATAAATTTTATAAGAGTATAGAAGAAGTAAACATAGGAGCTTTTCCAATGCTGCCGGGAAGTACAAAGCTAATAACAAAGCAGCTAAAGAAAATAATAGAGCAATCCCCGCTTGAAGCAAGAAATGATAGGGTAGTTATAGATGAATATGATGATTATGGTAAGTTTAAGCATTTGAATGTAATGCTCGCTAATGTGAAAGATGAACGGCATTTAAAAGAGTATAAAGAAAATCTGTTTTATCATATTCCAGTAGCAAGATTAAAAGAGGTTAGAGAGTCAGTTGAGTATATAGCATTTTATCAACCTATGACAAAATTCAAAGAAGAAGCTGGGATAAGGTATTACGGAAAGATAAAAGAGTGGAAAGAATATAGGAGAGAAGAATGTACTGAAATTAAGCGAGCGTTGGTACTGAGGATGATATATATTTAAGAATTAACTTAGAATATATAAAAGAGATAGATAACATAATCCCAATTCAAACTGGAACTAGACTTGTAACTTATACAACTTTATATCTTCTGAAAAATGCAGAAAACACCCATGAGCTAAAAGTAGGCAGTAGCTTAGAACTTATGGTATATAAAGTGTTAAAGAAGGTAGCCAAAGAGAAAGGTGTTAAAATTAAGAAGATAGATAAAGACAAGGATGCTAAGACTGATAAGAAAGATAAAGCGAGAGAATATATTATAGGAAATGCTTCTGTAGAAATAGTAGATGGAATTTTGATAAAGGTGAATGGTATTGAAACTAATTTAAAAAAATTAGAGGAGAAGATTTTAAATAATATAACTTAATAAATGTAACTCATTAAGTGCATAAATGAAATTAATAAAAAAATAGGACAAACTAATTTGTTATATGATAGAATAATAATATTAAATGATAACAAGTTAGGTATAGATAATGCCTAAGAATAAAGAATATAAAGCAACCATAAATGTTACAGGAACTGAAATTACTGTTACTTCTTCAGAAAATAATAATGATTATATTTCGCTCACAGATATGACGAAAGGTTTTGATGGTGGAAGCGCTTTAATAGAATAGTGGTTAAGAAATAAAGATACAATTTTATTCATAGGTACATGGGAAAAAATATATAATTCTGATTTTAATTCCCTCGAATTCGAAGGAATTAAAAACGAATCTGGAACAAGTAGTTATTATCTATCGGTAAAGAAGTGGGTTTCTTCTACTAATGCAATTGGTATAAAATCAAGTGCTGGTAGATATGGTGGAACATACGCTCATAAGGATATTGCTTTTGAATTTGGTTCATGGCTTAGTCCGGAATTTAAGCTGTACTTAATTAAGGAATATCAGAGATTAAAAGAGGATGAAAACAGTAAATTATCACTTGAATGGAATGTTAACCGTCTGCTTTCAAAATTAAATTATAAAATACATACAGATGCCATAAAAGAGAATTTGATAGCTGAACCACGCACACTCGTGACTTCAGTCGTGAGTTAGTGGTTCTTTTACGATAATAAAAACATTTTTAAATTTACGAATGAGATATAAGTTTTAATGATTTTTTGCTATAATTATTGTATAAATAGGGCATAATAAGTTATGGAAAGGAGGCGTTTGCCTTGCCAAAGAAATTAACTGTAAAGGATAAAAATAAACTATTAGCAGATGAAGGTAAACAAATCCTAAACTATGGTTTAGTACTTAGAATATATCCAAATGAGGAACAGGTAATTCTTATAAATAAGACATTTGGTTGTTCACGGTTTATATATAACAAATATTTATCTGATAGAAAAGAATGTTTTTCAAACAATAAAACGACTTTAAGGGTAAATAATTATAAGGCTGAGGTAATGAATCCTCTTAAAAAAGAAAAAGACTTTGAATTTCTTAAAGAAGTAGATAAGTTTGCGCAAAGGGAACTCGATATTATGTTTCATTAACAATCGAAGAGGTTGTTCCACTTATTGAAAAATTGGAACTTGAAAATATAGATCATTCTAAAATCTTAGTACTGGACCTTGGCTTAAGGGATTTTATTATTGCCTCAAATGGAAGAGATGATTTTAAAATAGGAAATCCTAAGTTTTTAAGGAAAGCTGAAAACAAGTTAATTAAACTACAGAAGAAACTACCTAAAAAAATAGAAGGTTCCAAAAACTACTTAAAAGCTAAAGAAAGATTAAATTTAATTCATTCACAAGTTGCCAATCAAAGAAAGGATTTTATGCACAAGCTAAGTCGTAAACTCGTTAATGAAAATCAAGTTATAGTAGTGGAAGACTTAAACATTAAAGGTATGATAAAAAATCATAAATTAGCAAAATCAATCAGTGACGCAGGCTGGTATAAATTTGTAACATATTTAAAGTACAAATTAGAGTGGCAAGGCAAACAACTAGTTAAAATAGATAGATTCTTTGCTTCTTCAAAATTATGTAATCATTATGGTACTAAGAATATTATGTTGACCTTAAGCGATAGAGAATGGAAATGTTCAAAATGTAATACAAATCATGATAGAGATATAAATGCCTCACTAAATATAAGAGACGAAGGAATGAGACTCTTAAGTTTAGAAATCACCGCTTGGGACAGTGGTAAGAGCCTGTCTTCTAATTATTAGAGGAGCAAAAGTATCACTTTTGCAGGAAAACATGTTAGACCATTGGCTCGAAAGAGTTAAGGCTGTGTTTGATGAATCAGGAATCCTATGACTTTAGTCATGGGTAGTTCAATTCTAATGATTTAACCAATAAGGAAACAGCAATTACTTATGCTAATGAAGCAGATGTACTTAATGTAGCTTTGTTCGGTAAAACTGCAAAAGAATGGAGAAATGAAAACCCGAATTTAAAAGGGAATATAAGAGATTGTGCAACAATTGAACAACTTATTGTTATGGTTAATCTTGAAAATATGAATGCTAATTTTATAGAGCAAGGATTAAAGCAAAAACAAAGACTTATAGAATTAAACAATATAGCAAGAGTACAGTTAAAATCTTTATTAAAGAATAAGAATGTTAAAAAACTTGAAAATTTAAATAAGAAATAATTTGGTGATAGTAATTGTGGACAAGTGAACTTTTTATCATGACATTGTGGATAAAATGGTTATTGTTCCCGTGTGAATCAGGCATACAGAAAGATACCAGTTGCCAGCACCTATTATAGAAGCTACAGAGGAACACACTAAAGTCATACTTTTTGCGCATGTACCTTTTAAGGAAATGAGCAAAGAGGATAGAGTAAGAGCATGCTATCTTCATTCTTGTTTGAAATATGTTATGAGAGAGCATATGACTAATACAAGTTTAAGAGAGCGTTTTGGCTTAGACGATAAAGAAATATCTAGTGTATCGAGAATAATAAGGGATGCGGTAGAAGACGGTTAAATCAAACCTGTTGACCCAAACACGGCACCAAGATATTTCAAATACATTCCTTATTGGGTGTTAAACGTCAAATTATAACTAATTCAAACGTCATTTTATTTCTATTATTAGTAGCTGATTTACGTCAGATTATCCCTAAGAAATCACTTTATCAATAAGAAAAAATCATTTTATTAATATA
>JBLHPD010000230.1:0-7270 GCA_047624165.1 Clostridium sp.
TAATTATTTTAGGACTAATATTCAATAAGTTATTTGAAAAGTTAAAACTTCCAGGACTGCTTGGAATGCTAATACTAGGAGTGTTGCTAGGACCGTATGTTACCAATATAATAAGTGCTGACATACTTAAAATTTCACCTGATTTAAGAAAAATGGCATTGATTATTATTTTATTGAGAGCGGGTCTTGGAATTAAAAAGGATACTTTAAATAAAGTAGGTGTTCCTGCATTGAAAATGAGTTGTGTACCGGGTATTTTTGAAGGCATTACTATTATGTTTGTAGCCAGCTATATACTTGGAATAACAAAAATTGAGGCTGGGATGCTTGGATTTATTATAGCGGCGGTCTCCCCAGCAGTAGTTGTACCACTGATGCTTAATTTTATATCTAGAGGTAAAGGAGAAAAAAAAGGTATACCAACCATAATATTAGCCGGAGCTTCTATTGATGATGTTTTTGCAATAACTATATTTTCAACCTTCTTAGGTTTATATGGAGGTGAAAATATAAATATTGCTAAAAAAATATTTGATATTCCTATATCTATTTTAATTGGAATAGTAATGGGTGTCATTGTAGGAACTGTATTAACGGTAATATTTAAAAAATATCACATTAGAGATACTAAAAAAGTTTTAATATTGATTGCAACGGCAATTATTCTTACGGGAATTGAAGATGTTTTAAAGAATATAGTACCTATTGCAAGCCTTTTAGGAGTAATGACTACTGGGTTTATTCTTTTAGAAAAGTATACTAAAGTGGCTAATAGGCTATCATTAAAACTTAATAAGGTATGGGTAATTGCAGAAATTTTACTTTTCGTATTAGTTGGAGCACAAGTTAATATATATGTTGCATTTGCCTCTGGTGTATTAGGGTTAATTATAATTTGCATTGGGTTAGTGGCGAGAAGCATAGGGGTATTAGTTTCATTAATGGGTACTAATCTAAATGCAAAAGAGAAACTATTTTGTGTTATTTCCTATATTCCGAAAGCTACTGTTCAAGCGGCCATGGGGGCAGTGCCGATAGCGGCCGGAGTAAAATCTGGAGAGATAATACTTGCAATAGCTGTATTATCTATAGTTGTTACAGCACCACTAGGAGCTATAGGCATTAAAATTGCAGGAGAAAAGTTATTGGCAGATGATTAGATACAAATTAATTAAATTTCACAATTTTTTTCTTAATGTATTATAAAGTCCCAAAAGTGGTATAATTATAAATATAAAAAGTAAGTTGATTATATATAATTAATTATATATAATAGAGTGCACGAGAAAAAACATATAGTGGTATAATAATATTATACATTATATAAGGAGGAAGATAAATGAATATAGATGTTAACACACCGATTGATGAGCTATTGATGACTTGGTCCATGTTTTCACAAAAGCTTTTCTACACTATGCTAACTTCAAAAGCAGAACTTGATGAATTTAATAAAGTAAAATTAGTCCTAAAAACAAAAGGGATTACAAATTTAGAAATACATAATGTTTATGAAAAAGAATATATTTTACACTATACTAAGCAAGGTGGCCTATTTAAGAAGCAAATTGTTTTAGCTGATTTAGATAACTTAGAATAATACTAAAATGTATAAATAACTTCAAAAACTAACTAGCGCTTGCTAGTTTTTTCTTTTTGGATTTTAAAAGTAAAATGAAAATAGTTTACAATTAAATCAATCAAACGTTTCAAGACACCTTACAAGGCTGAGTGCTGTAAAGATTATTAAGAGTTATAAGAAGGCGCAATTCGTGTATTATACAATAAATGAGGAGACCATAAGTAATTATGGATTCATTAAGGAAATACTAGAAAAAGAAATGAGAAAAATAGATCAGTGCGGTGGGGATAGTAAGATGCTAGTACTTTTCAAAGAAAACAATATAAACTGTGAAAATATTGAATGCGGTAAAACTATAATAGAAAATGAAAAATGTAAATAGAAAAAACATGCAAGAAAAATATTTAATGGAAATAAAGAATTCATTTAAAAAGTCTAAAATAGTAAAAGTACCCATGTATGATAGAAAAGTTAAGGGATTAAGCATGCTAAAAAAAATTAGTGAGAATATCTTTTAAATAAAATAGTTACTATATAAAGTAATTTTTTAAGGTTGAGGAATTATTTATCAATCTTTTTTAAATTATAATTGGATATAATCAATTATAATATGGTATAATTATATTTGATTAGTATAAAGGAAACATTAATTAATGTATTTATTAGGGAAATATAAAACTCTTATTTAAGAATAAGAATATATATTTTCAATTAAAATATAAAGTTGAAAAAGAGAGTGATGTTTATCTAACAAGCAACACTTTGAAATATAAATTTATAAAAATACTAGAAGGGAGAAGAAAATTAATAAAGTATATGAAGATGATAAAGATAGATTAAAGAAAAAAAGCAAATGTAGGAGAGATAGATTAGCCAGATTTGGATATCGGCAATACAAACGATTCTCTTTTAAAAAAAAATTAGTTACGAAGATTATTGTAATAAAAAATAAAATAAAAGGTAGGTGAAAATCCTGATTTATGGTTAGTTAATAGGAGGAAAATGCTTGGAATAGTAAGTTAATATTAGATTTAATATACAGAACTGGTGTAATAAAACAATAGTTACAAAAACAGAACTGTTACTTATAAAAACAGAACTAACCTAAGTAGTTGAATCATATGATACTGCCATTTTGTTTAGTCGACAGAACGAAAATATTGGATGGATAGATTGCCTAATATTTAGGAATCGGGAAAATATTGAATAATAATTATAAAAGTAAAGGTAAAAACAAAATCAGAATTATTCCACTAGGTGGACTAGGTGAAATTGGAAAAAACATTACAGCAATAGAATATAAGGAAGAAATTATTGTTATAGATTGTGGAATTTCTTTTCCAGAAGCGGATATGTATGGAGTGGATTTAGTAATTCCTGATGTAACTTATCTTATAGAGAATAGAGATAGAGTAAAAGGAATTTTTTTAACTCACGGTCATGAGGATCACATTGGAGCATTACCATATGTTCTAAAACAAATTAATATTCCAGTATATGGAACATGTCTGACACTAGGACTCGTAGAAAATAAGTTGCAAGAACATGGTATATTGGCAGATTGCACCCTAAATATAGTGAAACCTGGTGATATTGTAAAATTAGATAAAATCAGTGTAGAGTTTATAAGAGTTAGTCATAGCATAGCAGATGCTTGTGCAATTGCTATACATACTCCTATTGGAAGAATTATACACACAGGAGATTTTAAGATAGATTATACTCCAATTGATGGAGAAGTTATAGATTTAGAGCGATTTGCAAGATTAGGTGGTCAAGGAGTATTATTACTAATGGCTGATAGCACTAACGTAGAACGAACTGGATTTACTATATCTGAAAAAGTAATTGGGGAAACTTTAAATAAAATATTCCGCGGTGCTGAAGGTAGAATAATAGTAGCTTCATTTGCATCAAATATTCATAGAATACAACAAATTGCAAATGCATCAGTTTCCAATGGAAGAAAAATAGCATTTAGTGGAAGAAGTATGGAGAGAATATCTCAAGTAGCTATTGAACTAGGATATTTACATATACCAGAAGAAGCTATAATTACTGTAGCAGAACTCCATAATTACCCTGATGATAAGGTAACAATAGTAACTACTGGCAGTCAAGGTGAACCGCTTGCAGCTTTAACAAGAATGGCATCATCTACTCATAGGAGTATACAAATACAAAGGGGCGATATGGTTATATTATCTGCATCTCCCATTCCTGGAAATGAAAAGCTTATATACAAAGTTATAAATGAGTTATTTAAAAAGGGAGCCAATGTAATATACAATACTACCGAAGAAATTCACGTTTCTGGGCATGCGTGTCAAGAGGAATTAAAATTAATACATACCTTAGTTCGTCCTAAATATTTTATGCCAGTGCATGGTGAATTTAGACATCTGAAACAACATGCGCTGCTTGCGGAAAAAATAGGAATGGATCCAGCAAATATTTTTATTGGAGAAACCGGACAGATATTAGAAGTATCTCCAAGCGAATGTAGATTAGCTGGAAGAGTGCAAACAGGAGCTATAATGGTTGATGGACTTGGAGTAGGAGATGTTGGTAATATCGTACTTCGCGACAGAAAGCACTTAGCAGAAGAGGGTATCCTTACTGTGGTAGTTACTATAGAACGTGAAACTTATAGTATAGTAGCAGGACCGGATATAATAACAAGAGGGTTTGTATATATGAAAGAATCCAATGAACTTATTAATGAGGCTAGGGACATTGTGAGAAAAGAGTTAGAGCAGTGCTTAGATAATAAGATTAAAGAATGGGCAGTAATAAAAACCTGTATAAGAAATGCATTAGCTCAGTTTTTATATGTAAAAACTAAGAGAAGACCAATAATTATACCAATAATAATGGAAATATAAAAAAAAAGCATGTATTACGGGAAATGCAGTTGAGGTAGAAGTTACAATTGCAGTAATACATGCTTTTCTTTTTTTTATAATAATATAAAAGCTAACAGTGTTGACAAGTTGCCAATATATGAGTATATTATAAGAGTAAATGCAAATGGTTTGCAACAACTGTTGAGGAGTGAAGAAATATTGAAAAAAATTATCAGTGTAATACTATCAACATGTATTATAAGTACATTAGCTGGATGTTCAAATTCTATAAAAGAAGAAGCACAAAACAATAAACAAAGTGACCAGTCAAAGCTACAAGTGGTGGTGTCTTTTAATCCACTAAAGGAATTTGCGCAGGCGGTTGGGAAAGATAAAATAGAAGTAAAAACAGTTATACCAGAGGGTGTTGAACCACATGACTTTGAACCTAAAATAAAGGATATGGAAAATATAAGCAAAGCTAATTTGTTTGTTTATTCTGGATTTGGGATGGAATCCTGGGTAGATAAAACTTTAAGTGCTATAGATAATAAGAACTTATTTGTAGTTGATACTTCTAAAGGTGTAAATCCAATAAAAAACCAAGGGGAGAAAATTCAAGAATTTGGACAATTTGATCCACACATATGGCTTAGTTTAAAGGAAGCAAAAATTCAAACTAAAAACATAAAAGATGCATTGGTTAAGGCTGATGGAAAAAATAAGGATTTTTATGAGAAAAATTTTCAAGAATTCACAAATCAACTTGATAAACTTTTTAGTGAATATAAAGAAAAATTCAATGGGGTAACAAATAAAAATTTTGTTACAGGTCATGCTGCTTTTGGGTATTTGTGTAGAGATTTTGGATTAATACAAAATAGTGTAGAAGACGTGTTTGCAGAAGGCGACCCTACACCACAAAAATTAAAAGAATTAGTTGAGTTATCTAAGGAAAATAAAATAAAAGTTATTTTCATGGAAGAACTTTCAAGTCCAAGAGTATCTGAAACCCTTGCAAAAGAGGTAGGTGCTGACGTTAAAAAGATATATACAATAGAAAGCAGTGAAGGAAATAAGAATTATATTCAGAGCATGGAAGAGAATTTAGCCAATATTTATAATAGTTTAAAATAAAAATTAACTCATACCTTAATTAGGTATGGGTTAATTTATATTTATATTTAAAATAAGGATATTTTGCAAGAAAAAATATTGTAAAAACGTGTAAAAATATGTATAATAAACGAGTAAAGGTTAAATATATTTGCATAGGAGGATAATTATGGATGTGTTTTTAGCCAGACAACCAATACTTAATAAGTTTAATAAATTATTTGGATACGAGTTATTATTTAGAGATAGTGAAAAAAACAGTTATCAAGGTAAAGATGGCGATAAAGCAACCATTGAAGTTATAAAAAACAGTTTTATAAACATAGGGATTGAAAAAGTAACAGGGGGTAAAAAAGCTTTTATTAACTTCACTGAAAATATACTTAAATCTGACATTTTTGCAGTTTTATCACCGGAATCAGTGGTAGTTGAAATATTAGAGGGTATAGAACCTACGGAGGATATATTAGAGTTATGCAAAAAGCTAAAAGAACGAGGTTATCTTATAGCCTTAGATGATTTTGTTTTTTCTGAAAAATATAGAAAACTTATAGAGATAGCAGATATTATTAAAGTAGATTTCCAGATAACTAACGGGATTGAAAGAAAAGAAGTAATTGAAAGGGTGAATTCTAAAAAAATAAAGTTTATTGCGGAAAAAGTTGAAACTATAGAAGAATTTAACCAAGCGATTTTATATGGATATTCATACTTCCAAGGTTACTATTTTAGTAGACCATTAATAGTTACTGGCAAAAGAATATCAGAAAATAAGATTATTTATATGAAATTATTGCAGGAGATTAATAGCGGTAGTTTTAATATAAGTATTATAGAGGATTTAATAAAAAGAGATGTGTCATTATCTTTCAAACTTTTAAAACTTATAAATTCAGCGAACTATGTTTTTAGAAGTGAAATAAAATCAATTAAACAAGCACTCTCTTTGCTTGGTGAAAAAGAAATAAAAATGTGGTTGTACTTAATGGTTTTTAAAACTTTAGGTGAAGATAAACCGGAAATTATAATAATAGAGTCGTTGACAAGGGCAAAATTTGCTGAGTTAATTGCTGAGAAGGTTGAAATAGGATTTAACTTATTTAATTCTTATTTAATTGGCATGTTATCTATGGTAGATTTACTTATGGATATACCACTAGATCAAATACTACAGGAATTATTATTGCCTATTGAAGTAAAAGATGCGCTAAACGGAAATAATGATAATAAATATAGAAAGTTACTTGATTTAATTATAAGATATGAAAAAGGAGAATGGGATGAGGTAATAAGAATTTCAAAACAACTTAAATTAGATGAAAAGTGTTTGCCAAGTGTATATTGTGAGGCTATTCTTTATGCAAATGAACAAATGCCAATTTAGAAAACCAAGTTAAAAAAGTAATATAAACCTTTTTTAAGGTTTATATTACTTTTTTATGTTAACGACATTTTAGAAGGAAAGTTGTCCATTGCTATACTTCTCCAAATTTACTTTCTACAGCACTTACTAAAGCAGCCATAGCTTCTTTTTCATCTATACCTTCTGTTATAATTTTAATTTCTTCACCTTTAGTTAAACCTAAGCTCATTATGTTTATTATAGATTTTGCGTTTGCAATTTCATTACCATGTACAATGGTAATATTAGACTTGAATTTACTTGCAGTTTTTACAAAAGTAGAAGCGGGTCTTGCATGTAACCCTTGTTCGTTTAGTATTTTAA
>JBLHPD010000231.1:0-7255 GCA_047624165.1 Clostridium sp.
ATCTCTCAGAATCACTTAGTTGTTGTTGCAGTTTATTATCAATCAATTCTTTCTTTTCTACATTAGAATTATAAATTAGTCCTAGGATAATCAATAATCCACCAATGATTTTTCCTTTTGTAACAAACCCAGCTCTGAAATAATCAATCAATATACCTGTGAAAAGTTGACCTATAAATATAAGCAGAGTAGTATATATGACAGGGATTTTAGGAATTACAATGTTAGAACTTGTAACAACCATTACTCCTAATAGTCCCCCTAGAAAAGCCCATATTGGTATTTTATTAAAACTGCTAAAAGATAAGTTAACCGAATTTCGCACTATAATTATCAATAATATGGTACTACTTAATCCTACTATATAGTTTATAAGTGTTCCTTGAAGAGTACCTATTTTTTTAGCTAGATGTGAATTTATAATCATAGATATTATAGTAATGCAACCACCAAAAACTGCTAAAATTATATACAACATATTTCCCCTCCTATACCCTAATATCTTATCATTATAACTAATCCAGATAATATTATAAAAAATCCAACAATTTTTTTCTTTTTAAATCTATAAATATTAAGGCCAAATAACCCATAATGATCTATAAAACAAGCTAATACCAATTGTCCAAAAATCCCTAAGGATAGTGTTAAAGAAGCTCCAAGGTAATTGAAGCATAAATTATTTAAAAAAACCACCAAAACACCTATTAACCCAGCGCTAAATAAATAAATCGGTATGTTTTGGATCAGTCTTAATTTTTCTTTTTTTAATAAAAGAATAATAATTATAGCAATAAGTCCCACTATATGAATTATTAATATTGATACATATTGATCTGTATAATTTGCCAAAACCCCATTAAAAGTCACCATTATGGCAATTACTATGCCTATAAATACTGCAGATGCTTTATACATTTACTGTCCCCCATTCTTTATTTGAATGTACTTATTCCTTTTTTATAAGATTAACATAAAAATTGGTAGTTAAATATGACACATGTCATATTTTTATTGAATTTACTTATGCAAAACTATAATATACAATTATAATAATACTAAAAGAAAATCATTAATTGATTTCTCTAAAAGTGAATTACAGAAAGGATAACAATTAATAATTAATAGCTCCCTTAAAAGACTACAAGGAGGAACACTTAATGAAACGTATAAATAATCAACTTGAATTAAAGCATTATATAAAAAAATACAATATTGAAGATTTTTTCGAAATAGATATGAAAAAATATATGGAGCTACATACCTTTGATAAAGGGAGCCACCTTGTGAAAACAAATGAGCCAATAGAATATTTTTATTTTTTGGTTGAAGGTAAGATCAAGGTATATACTATCCTTAAAAACGGTAAATCTCTACTTTTTCGATTATATAAACCCTTAAATATAATAGGAGATGTAGAATTTATTGATTGTGACACAGCTAATTCAAACATTGAAGCAATCAGTGAATGCTTGTGCATTGGGATATCTATTAGCAATATAAGAAAATATGCTGTTAATGATCCAACTTTTCTAAAATGCATGTGTACGAGCCTTGGCAAAAAATTTATTAGTTCCTCCATCGCTAGTTCAATAAATATCCTGTATCCCCTAGAAAATAGATTATCTAGTTATCTACTTGCTATTGCGCCAGAAAATAGTAAACTTTCTAACTTAGATGGTGGAATAATAACAGATAAATTCACAGAAATGGCCGATTTGCTTGGAACAAGTTACAGACACTTAATTAGAACCATAAATAAACTATGCGATGAAAAGATAATAAAGAAAGAAAAAAACTCCATTACAATCCTAAATATAAACGCATTGGAAAAGCTTGCAGGAGATTTGTACAAATAAAGAAAAGGGTGTATCTTACTATAATTTCATCCTCTTAGGCGCATCAAAATAAATAACTAGTCAAAGATGCGACGGATATTTCGCGAAAGACAAACAGACAGAACCCGCTGATAGTTGTACTATCAGTGGGTTCTGTCGATGAAGTATGACTCTAAATAGACTAGCATACTGGCTTGTTATTTATTTGAATGTGCCTTAAAGTAAGATACACCCTTTATTACGAGACGAAGCTACAAACCTATAAAGTAATATAAATTCTAACTACTCTCTATCTCCTTATCATTATTGCAAAATAGCAATGCTATTTTATTCCATTCATTTTACCCTTTAAGGCCTTAACGCGTCCGTTCACATAATTAGTAAGTTCACGCATATTGTCTTTTATGTCATTTGGGGCACTAGTAACCATGGTAATTATATCCAATTTGTTACCTTTTATTTCTTTACCAATTTCATAAGCTAAGCACATATTTTTCATTTTCCAATAAGTAACATTAAATTGATCTGCTTGCCGTTTATTATAATATCCCTTTTCAATACCAAACTGAAATAAATCTGCTGCTGATTCTAATTCCTCTAAATCTTGGACCTCTAAAGTCTCATTAACTAAATCTTTAAATGTTTTCATTATTGCACTCCTTTTTAACAGATAATATTATTTATAATTTATATTATCATTGATATATTTAATATTACCTAGTTGTTTGTTTTTAGAAAGTCACTCTTGACTAAATCTTTTCCACAACTTTTATATTTTAACACATAATGAAGATTATTTAAATTATATTTATCAAACTACTTGTTTGCTTTTTCTACCCTAATAGCTTTCCCCTTTATTGTACCATTCTTAAGGGCTTCTAATACTAGCATGCCTTTTCCACCCATGATATCTACATGAGAGAAACTATCTTGAATGTCTATAATGCCTACATCATCTGCACTAATACCTTCAATATTGCAAATAGTTCCTACAATATCTACATTTCTTATTTTTTTCTTTTTACCTGCACTGATATATAATTTCATTATATCGTTACTAAAATTAGAGGCTTTTGTCTTTTTAATGATAGGTTTAGCATCATTTTTTTCGTAAAACGCATCTTTGTACGGCTCAGACTCTTCCTTTGACGGAATTGGCCTTTTAGGTATCTCCATACCAATATAGTTTTCTATGTTTTGTAAAAATCTTTTTTCATGATGCGTTGTAAAAGTTACAGCTTTTCCCTTTTTACCAGCGCGTCCTGTTCTTCCTATTCTATGCACGTAATTTTCTTTTTCGAGGGGTAAATCATAATTTATAATATGAGTTATATCTTCCACGTCTATTCCTCTAGCAGCAACATCTGTAGCTACTAAAAATCTAAATTCACCTTTTTTAAATTTATCCATAGCATTTAATCTATCATTTTGAAGCATACCTCCATGTATCTTAATACATGAGTAATGACGATTTTTCATCTGACTCGTTATGGCATCAACATTTTCTTTTGTTCTACAAAATACTATACATGAATCTGGATTTTCAATATAGAGTGTTCTCTTAAGCAAACTGAGCTTCTTATCTTCCTCTACTTCATAACATATTTGATCAATTTTTTCCACGGTTAATTTTTCACGATTTATTTCTATTTTAACAGGTTTCACCATGTATTTCATGCAAATTGCTTCAATAGATTCTGGTATTGTAGCTGAAAATAACATTGTAATTCTATTTTTAGGAATAGCCTTAATAACAGCCTCTACTTGTTCTATAAATCCCATACTAAGCATTTCATCTGCTTCGTCCAATATTAAATATTTTATCTTATTTAAATTAATTGTGCCTCTTTCAATATGATCTAAAGTTCTTCCTGGTGTTCCAACTACTACGTGCACTCTTTGCTTTAACTGCTTCTTTTGCATTTCAATAGGTTGTTTACCAAAAACTGCTATTGCTCTAACTTTTTTATACCTACCTATCTGCGTTATATCCTGACTTACTTGAAGGGCTAGTTCTCTAGTAGGTGACAATACTAATGCTTGAGGCTCTGTTTCCTCTATATCTATACTCTCGCAAAGTGGAATAGCAAAAGCTGCAGTTTTCCCACTACCTGTTTGTGACCTTACTATGATGTCTTTACCTTCAAGCGCTATAGGTATTACAGCCGCTTGAACCTCTGAAGGGTTTTTATATCCTAAATTAACAATTGCTTTTAATATTTCTTTACTAATATTAAATTCCTCAAATTTCATGTTACTCATTTTAACTTCCTCTCTTTGTTTCATATATAATTTTTAAGCATAACTTAAATATATTTTTAACTCATAAGTTTACATTATACCATGTTTAAGCAGATAATTTCTATTAAAAATTTTATTAAGAATAAATATAGGACAAATTTACCTATTTGCTTATACATATTTTAAATAATAAAGGGATAATGAATGTCTTCATTATCCCTTTATTATAGGTACTTAATTCTTCTACTCACATGGATATATATAATTGGCTGCACAACGAATATCTAAATCCTCAATGTCAATATCATCTGGAAGTACAAATACTAGTTTACGTTTGATAGTACCACATGGATCGCATCCACATTCATTTTCTTTACATACCACTGTACAAAAGCCCCTAAAAGCAAGTATTTTGTGACACTTATCATATATAATACATGCAACACATACTTCTTTACCAAAGCATACATTATTCACTTGTATTCTTACAGTTAATAATTTTGCACCGTTTTTTTCCATATCTACCGGATCTACAATAATAGTATGACATAACTCACAAGATTCACATTGGTTGTTATTATTTTTTGAACAATTAGTCATATTATTTTCATTACCCATTCTATAAAACTCCTTTTTTGTGTAAATTTTATTAAAACAATACACTACTGATTTATAAGTTATTTATGATTTTTAAGCTACATATATCACTTAAATATATTATGGACATAAGTTTTATGCGTTGATATATGTACTATATAAATCAGAATAATGGTTGAATGTCATTATTATAAATTTACAACAAGTTTTATTTATGAGTTGTCATAACATTAAATTCTTATTTCTCAATATAGTATATTCATAGTATTTTTATTTGATAATAAAATTCATAGTTTTTTTTATATAAAATCTGTTAAAGTTAACATAATAACATTTGAAAGAGGTGTAGCAAAATGAATAGATGTGATTGGTGTGGAAATGATCCACTATATGTTAAATACCATGATGAGGAATGGGGGGTACCTGTCCATGATGATAAAAAGCATTTTGAATTTCTCGTTCTTGAATCTGCTCAGGCAGGACTAAGCTGGATTACTATTCTTAGAAAAAGGGAAAACTATAGAGAAGCATACGATGATTTTGATTTTATAAAAGTAGCACAATATAATGATGAAAAAATAAATGAGCTTATTGCGAATCAAGGTATTATCAGAAACCGACTTAAAATATTAGCTTCCGTAAATAATGCTAAGATGTTTCTTAAAATTCAAGATGAATTTGGCACCTTTGACGCTTATATTTGGGCTTTTGTGAACAATTACCCAATAATTAACCACTGGGAGAGCATCGCAAGTGTGCCAGCGACCTCTGAATTATCAGACAAGGTTAGCAATGATTTAAAAAAACGTGGTTTTAAGTTCTTAGGTTCAACAATAACGTATGCTCACCTTCAAGCTACCGGTATAATAAATGACCATATTACAAGTTGCTTTAAATATAAAGATTAGTTCATGATTTAGCCTTTTATTTCTAATGCAATTCTAATGTTCTACTAATAAAGCTTTAATCATTCCATCTTATAATAGAAACATAGAAACAACTTAATGTTGCTTAAATTTCTAAGGATAATAAAAATTTAAATTTATTATCTATTAAAAGATAAGGAGGAATTGATATGTCAATAAATTTAGAACAAATTGATGAATTAAGAAAAAGAGCTAATGTAAGTTATGAGGATGCTAAAAATGCCTTAGAGCAAAGTGGTGGAAACCTTATCGAAGCTTTAGTGAATCTTGAAAAACAAAATAAGATTAAACCCGAGGAGACGCCTTCAAGCAGAAGTGCTTGTAGTGATAGTAAATTCTTTAAAAAGGTGAAAAAGCTTATTAAAAAAGGTAACGAGACAAAATTAATAGTTAAAAATGATGATATAGTGGTATTAAATATTTGTGTAACACTAGGCGTTATATTAACTATAGTAGCCGCACCATTAGTAATTACGGCATTAATATTCGCGCTTGCAACTAACCATAAAATAAGAATCCAAAAGAAAAATGATGAAGATTCATCAGTAAACAATATTTTTGATAAAATGTCTGTTGCTGTTAGCAAAGTAACTACAAAAATTACAGAAGAAATGAAAACTGAATAAGACGCGTGAAATTAAATAACCTACATTTTTTCAATGTAGGTATTTTTTAATTATAAAATTATAAATTCTAAATAGAATCCAATTGTCTGCAATTTTATATAAAATAATATATAATAAAACTAATATAATTTATTTTGGGGGTTAGGATATATATGAGTGGACAAAAGATTTTAATAATTGAAGATGAAATAAAAATAGCACGGTTTCTTGAGTTAGAACTTACCTATGAGGGTTACATCGTTGAGCAATGTCATGATGGACGTGAAGGCTATGATAAAGCCATTAATGAAATTTTTGATATAATAATCCTAGATGTTATGCTACCCTCCTTAAATGGGCTAGAAGTATTAAGAAGGCTAAGACAAGTATCATCAGTTCCTGTTATAATGCTTACAGCGAAAGATGAGATAATGGATAAAGTTATGGGCCTTGACATAGGAGCCGATGACTATATGACTAAACCTTTTGCTATTGAAGAATTACTAGCAAGAATAAGAACAGCATTAAAAAAGGTACCTGTATTCAAGGAAATAACAAACAAATTGTCTATTGGAGAATTAACCATAGACTTATATGCTCATATGGTTACATATAAAAATGACTCAATAGATTTAACTAAGACAGAATTTGATTTACTTAAATATTTAGCAGAAAATAAAAATATAGTACTTACAAGAAATAAGATTATAGATACCGTATGGGGATATGAATATATGGGTGATACTAATGTAGTAGATGTATACATTAGGTATTTAAGAAGTAAAATAGATGATAGATTTAACGTGAAATTTATTTATACGATACGAGGGGTGGGATATCTTTTAAAAAATGAATAAATTAAAATTTATCTCTAAGGTTTTACTACAATGCTTTAGGTTTGTCTTAATGGCAACAACAATAATACTTAAATTTATACCAAAGTTATTAAAAAAAATAACTTATAAAATTAATAAACGGTTAAGATTTTCAATTAGTTTTAAAATAACTTCAGTATATGCCCTCATTTTTTCTATTATTCTATTCATTT
>JBLHPD010000232.1:0-7238 GCA_047624165.1 Clostridium sp.
ACTCGCAAATTATAATATTAAATATGGAATTTTGAAAATGAGTATTATAAAATGTGCCTCCAGCAATGCAATTTCAGAACTGCTAATTGCAGCTGGGAAGAAAACTATAGATGCAATAGATGATAGACTAGAAATCAAATACAATGAGGAAGAGATGAAAAAAGCTTTGGATGTTGACAATGATAAGGCTATAGACTTCAAGGCTATAGGTATTATAAAAGGAGTAGAAAAAGGACAAGTTCTAGCTGTTATATCTCCAGGGAAAAATGGAGAAGATGGAATAGATATTACAGGTAAGATATTAAAAGTTAAAAATTCAAAAAAAATAGTGTTATGCGCAGGAGACGGCTGCGAAATGGCAGATGAATATACTGTTGTGGCAACAAGCGAAGGTAGACCCTCTTCAAGGGGAAATACTTTTTTCGTTTATAAAGTATACGAAATAAATGGAGATGTAGAATTAAAAACAGGAGATATTAAATTTGTTGGGGATATTATTATAAGTGGTAGTGTACTAGAAGGTATGAAAGTAGAAGCAGGTAATAGTATTTTAATTAAAAACAATGTATCAGAGGCAGACGTTACTGCAAGTGGGGATGTTACGGTACGGGGTAATGTGATTCATTCAAGAGTCGCAGCTGGAAAAGAAGATGTATTAACCCTAGAATATTTAAGTGACTTAAACAGCATGAAAAACGATCTCACAAAATTAATAGCTTCCATAACTCAATTAAAAGAAATGAACCTTATAGAAAGAAATATTAGTGATGGTGAACTTATTAAAACCTTACTTGAAACCAAATTCAAGAAACTTCCTCAAGCTTCCAGTAGAGTAGCTAAAAAAATACTTGAGCTCCATGGCTCAGAGGATGAATTGTTATTTATAATTAAAAATAGAATACTTGATCTGGGCCCTCTTAATATCAATAACTATGAGGAATTAAATGATGCAGTGACAATTATTGATAATAAAATCTCCAATTTAGAGATGAATTTAACTCTTCCTGTGGATGTGGTGCTAGACTATTGTCAAGACTCAATAATCAAGAGTTCAGGTAATATCATTTTAAGTGGTAAAGGCCAATATGTATCACAGATAGAGGCAAGTGACAGTATAATATTCAAAAAAGACAAAAGTATAGCAAGGGGTGGAGTTTTAAAAGCTGGGAAAGAGATTAAATGTAAAATAGTTGGAGGACATGGAGGAGTATCAACAAGACTTATTGTAGAAAACCATGGACACATATGGGCAGATGTTGCTTATCCCAATACTAGGTTTATTATAGGTGCTAAAGAATATATTTTAGATGTTGCTAGCAAAAATATTCATGCGTATATAGATGATGACAGAGAATTAATTGTTGACAAATTACAATTATAGGGGGATTTTATATGAAGGAACAAGAAATTAAGATATTGATTTTTTGCATAGCTAATGAGTATTATGCTACGAATATTATGGAAGTGGAAAGAATACTGGAATATGAAAAATCAACAGAAATTCCTGATTCCCCACAATTTGTTGAAGGTGTGATAAATTACGAAGACAAGATTTTACCTGTTATAGCACTATCAAAAAGATTTAATTTGCCCTTCACGTGCGTGCAAGGACAATCTAAGATAATAGTAGCTAAGCAAAATAATAGTAAAATAGGTATAATAGTTGATTTTGTTTCTGAAGTTAAGGATGTAAAGGTAGAAAGCATAGAAGATTCACCAGATATAATTTCCGGAATATCAAAAAGATATATTAAGGGATTTATTAAGATTGATGGTAGAATAATTATATACTTAGATCTTTCAGCTATATTGACAGAAGAAGAAAAAGAGCAAATATTATAAAATAGGGGTAAT
The DNA here is from genome assembly GCA_047624165.1 of Clostridium sp. GTDB lineage: Bacteria > Bacillota > Clostridia > Clostridiales > Clostridiaceae > Clostridium_AD. The sequence continues at coordinate 1,855 of JBLHPD010000232.1, forward strand.
TATGGAATTTAATGAAATAAAAGTAGGGATTGCAGATTTGAATGTAGCATTTTCTCCAAATAAATTGATAACTGTAGGTCTAGGATCCTGTGTGGGCATTGCAATTTATGATAAAGGCATAGGACTTGGAGGATTGGCACATATAATGCTTCCAGATAGCAGTCAATTTAATAAAGTAACAAATGAGATAAAATTTGCAGATTTAGCTATTCCCATATTAGTTGCTGATATGATAAAAAAAGGTGCAAAGCTTCAAAATATGAGGGCTAAAATAGCAGGTGGAGCCTCAATGTTTAATTTCTCGGATAAAAGTATAATTATGGATATTGGTAACAGAAATGGTATAGCGGTTAAAAATGCCCTGAAAAATTTATCAATTCCTTTAGTGGCAGAAGATATTGGCGGTAAAAAAGGGAGAACCTTAATATTTGACGCCGCAAACGGGGTGTTGTCTATTAGAACTGTAGGCATGGGAACCACAGACATTTAGAGTTAATGCAATGCATAATGGGGTGAAATAGATTGTTAAAAAAAATTCAAGTGATCGTAGTAGATGATTCAGCATTAATGAGAAAAATTGTTTCAGATATGATTAATAGCGTAGCCGCGATGGAAGTTATAGGTACAGCTAAAAATGGCGAAGAATTGTTAAAAATAATAAACAAAAAACCAGATGTGATAACGTTAGATATTGAAATGCCTAAAATGGATGGTATGCGAGCTTTAAAGGAATTGAAAAGAAATAATATAAAAATACCCGTTATTATGCTTAGTAGTGTTTCTAAAACTGGTACAGAATTAACTATGGAATGTCTTGAACTAGGAGCCTTTGATTTTATATCAAAACCCTCAGGGGCAATATCATTAGATATTAATAAGGTCAAAGATGAATTAATTGAGAAAATAAGATTAGCTTATATGCAGAGTACGGAAAACTCAAATAAGATTACAACTAGAATAGGAGATGAAGTATCTATAATCAATAATAGGGCAGTAGTAAATCGCAATATAGAGGCCGTGGTTATTGGAGCGTCTACTGGTGGACCAAAAGCCCTATATAAAGTAATAACAGCTCTGCCAGATAATATAGGTGTCCCAATTTTAGTAGTGCAACATATGCCAGTGGGATTTACAAAAGCTTTTGCTAATAGGCTTAATCTAAACAGTAAATTAAAGGTTGTAGAAGCACGAGATAGTGATTTGATTGAAAAAAATGTAGTTTATATCGCTCCTGGTGGATATCATATGGAAATAGGAAGTGACAAGAGGATACATTTAAATACAGAACCTACTATTTGGGGAGTTAGGCCTGCAGTAGATAAACTCTTTATATCTGCAACTAAAGTTTATGGCGCTCGTATTTTAAGTGTTATACTTACTGGAATGGGCCATGATGGCGCAAATGGTACTATAGCCATTAAAGACAATGGAGGAATTACTATAGCAGAGCACGAATCTACTTGTACCATATATGGCATGCCAAAGGCAGCTTTTGAAACGGGTAAAGTAGACGCAGTTGTGCCACTTCCAAATATTGCTGGAGAGATTAATAAAGTTGTAATGGGGAGATGAGCAAAAGCTAATGGATTTAATATATTTTGAAAAATGGGTTCTAAAAGAATATAATATAGATTTATCAGCTTATAAATCTAATCAATTACATAGAAGGATTTTAAGTTTAATGTCAAGGGTTGAAGTTAATTCTGTAGAGGAATATATTAGTCTACTTAAGAAAAGCCCCGCTCAAAAGCAGAAATTTTTAGATTTTATTACAATAAACGTAACTGAATTTTTTAGAAATCCTGAAATATTCGATGAACTTTCAAAAAAAGTTAAATCAGAACTCTCGTATACTTCAGGACTTAAAATTTGGAGTGCAGCTTGTTCTATTGGAGCTGAACCATATTCTATAGCTATGATTATGGATAATTTATGTTCAAGAGCTAATCACAAAATTGTAGCTACAGACATAGATAACACAATACTTCAAAAGGCGAAAAATGGTGAATATGTTTATTCAGAAGTTAAAAATGTATCAAAGGAATTTTTAAATAAGTATTTAGTAGTTAATGGGGATAAATACTGTATTAATCCTCAAATTAAAAAAATGGTGGATTTTAAGAAACATGATCTTATTTTAGATAATTATGAAAGCAATTTTGATTTAATAGTATGTCGAAATGTAGTTATTTATTTCAATGGAGATGTTAAGGATAAAATATATAAAAAATTTAGTGAGTCACTAAAAAAAGGTGGATTGCTTTTTGTTGGAGCAACAGAAAGTATATATAACTATAAAGAATATGGATTTGAAAAAGCATCTACATTTATTTATAAAAAGATATAAGCATTAAGTATTAATGATTAATGAGGAGGGGGAAAAAAATGGATACATCACAATATATGTCAATGTTCCTAGAAGAGTCTATGGAAAATTTGCAGACATTGAATGAATCTCTTCTGGAGCTTGAACAACAACCAGAAAACATAGACAAGTTAAATGAAATATTTAGGGTGGCTCATACAATAAAAGGTATGGCTGCAACTATGGGATTTACTCAAATGGCTGAATTAACACACAAAATGGAAGATGTTCTGTCTAAATTTCGCGAAGGTAAGCTTAAAGTAACAGAAAAGGTGGTAACAGTTTTATTCAGATGTTTAGACACTTTAGAAAAAATGGTTAATAATATTTCCGAGGGAATTTCTGAGGAACTTTCAATTGACGACATAATAGATGATCTACATTCTATAGCAGAAGGAAATGATAGTGCTAAAAATAAAGATAGTGAAAATGATAATGCTCAAAAGAACAATTCTAATCAAAATGAGAGAATTAGTTTTAATGAATATGACATTAATGTTATTAAGGAAGCTATTGATAAAATGTTTTATGCATATGAAATAAAGATTGTGCTAAGTGAAAATACACTGCTTAAGTCAGCAAGAGCATTTCTCATTTTTAAGAGCCTCGAAGAATATGGTGAAATAATAAAATCTATACCAGGGGCTGAGGACCTAGAAAATGAGAACTTCGAGTTTGAAATAAATTTAGTATATATTACTAAAAAAGACAAAGAGGAAGTTAATCATATTTTGTTAAATATTTCTGAGGTAGAAGAGGTAGTAGTAGGAGATGTTGACCTTAAAATTAAAGCTGATAATTCAGGAGACTTTAAAACAATAGAACAATCGGAAGCTAAAGTGGAAGCTGCAAAAAGTGCGGATATCGTTGAGAATAAAAATAAAGATAACAATAAGGACAGCAAGGAGCCGGTAGTTCATAAAAAAGCTCATCAATCTGTGAGAGTTGAACTAGAAAGATTAGATAAATTTATGAACATGGTGTCAGAACTTGTAATTCATAGAACAAGACTTGAACAAATAAGTAGCAATCATAAATTAACTGATTTAAATGAAACATTAGAACAAGTGGCTAGAGCTACTTCAGAGCTGCAAGATTTAGTAATGAAGATAAGGATGTTGCCACTGGAAACAGTATTTAATAGATTTCCAAGGATGATAAGAGATTTATCAAAAAATCTTGGTAAAGAAATGGAACTTGTAATTCAAGGGCAGGAGACAGAACTTGATAGGACAGTTATAGATGAAATAGGCGAGCCAATATTACACTTACTTCGTAATGCTGCGGATCACGGTATTGAATCTAGCGCCGAACGAACTTCCAAAGGTAAAACAGCTGTTGGCATAATTAAACTTATAGCTTATCCTGAAGGTACCAAAGCTATAATAAAGGTATCGGATGATGGTAAAGGGCTCGATGTTAATAAGATTAAGGCAAAAGCTAATAAAGTTGGTATAAATACAGAAGGAATGAGCGAAGCAGATATAAAGAATTTAATTTTTGCACAGGGCTTTAGCACTAATGAGGAAGTAACAGACATTTCTGGGCGTGGAGTTGGTATGGATGTTGTTAAAACTAAAATTGCTGCACTTGGTGGAACAGTAGATGCTATAAGTGAAATTGACAAAGGAACCACTTTTATTATAAGATTACCATTGACACTACAAATCATTCAGGCCTTACTTGTAAAAATTGGTGATGAAACTATGGCTATTTCTTTAGGTTATATTGACAGAGTAATAGACTACAAGGTTGAGTTAATTAAGAAAACTAATAATAAAGAAATTATTGTTTACAATGATAGTGTAATTCCCTTAGTTAGGGTAAGTGAAAAATTGCAAATAGAAACTAGCGCGCAAACAAAAAAATATATTGTTATAGTAAAAGTCGGAGAGAAAACAGTAGGACTTCTAGTGGATTCACTTCTAGGACAACAAGAAATTGTAATAAAGCCGCTAGGAAAAACACTGCGGGGATTAACAGAATATATTGGAGCAACTATTTTAGGTGATGGTCTAGTTACATTGATACTAGATGTTGCTGCTTTAGTGTAAGGAGGGTATAATATGGATTATTCAAAACTTAGTCCTATGCAATTAGATGTGCTTCAAGAAGTAGGAAATATAGGAGCTGGGAATGCAGCTACTTCATTATCTCAATTGTTGAATGAAAAAGTAGATATGACTGTGCCGGCAATAAATATTGTGCCATTTGATGATATTTTTTCAAAAATAGGAATTGAAGAAGTAGTAATTGGCGTAATTGTACGAGTCCTGGGAGACATACCAGGCAATATACTGTTTACTTTGGAAAAGGGAACTGCCTTAAAAATTATTTCAGGTCTTTTAGGTGAGGAGCAGCAGCAGTTAACAGAACTTGGAGATTCAGCATTATGTGAAATAGGAAATATTATTTCAAGTTCCTTCATGAATGCAATAGCTAAATTTACTAACCTTGAGATTATGCCTTCTGTGCCAGCTGTTGCACTAGACATGATGGGGGCAATACTATCAACTACTTTTATTGAATCAGGTCAATTCGACGAATATGTACTTGATTTAGAAACACAATTTTTACAAGAAAATCAAAAAATAAGAGGGCATTTTTATTATATACCAATGCCTGGATCACTAGAGAAAATATTAAATTCATTAGGTGTAAATTAATTGGAGGTATTATAAAATGGCTAGAGTATTAATTGTTGATGACGCGGCATTTATGAGAATGATGATAAAAGATATATTGGAAAAAAATGGTTTTGAAGTTGTGGGTGAAGCAAACAATGGAATAAAAGCTGTGGAGCTATACAAAGCAGAAAAACCAGATGTTGTTACTATGGATATTACTATGCCTGATATGGATGGAATTGAAGCTGTTAAAGAAATTAAAGCTTTTGATCCTGCTGCAAAAATAATTATGTGTAGCGCTATGGGGCAACAGAGTATGGTTATGGATGCAATAAGGGCTGGTGCAAGAGATTTTATTGTTAAGCCATTTCAAGCAGATAGAGTACTTGAAG
>JBLHPD010000233.1:0-7199 GCA_047624165.1 Clostridium sp.
TATTGCAAACCACTCTCTGAGCATAAAATTTATAGTTCTATAATGAATCTATAAAAAACCAAGTTTTAAATATTAGTTTCCGTGACTACTCTACTTTAAAGCTTCTTCTCCATGTCTCACCATAGTGATTCTCCTCTTAATGTCTTTTTTTAACATTTCCTTTCCTTTCAAAGTTAGTTCATAAGTTTTACGTCTCTCTTCATTATCTTCTAGTAATTGAATCAGATCTGCACTCTGTATTTTTTTTATAATTGTATAAAGACTTGCTGGTCCTATTATCATTTCACCTTGTGAAAGTTCCTGAACTGCCTGCATTATTCCGTATCCATGCATAGGTTTTACTAGTGTAAGTAAAATATAGTAGGTTGAATCCGTTAATATTTCCTCATCTAAAGCTTTTCCTCTAGCCAACTTTTCACTCCTTTGATATTCATTGTTTTATTTACATCATTAAACGATATATCATTTAATGATATAGTATCCTTTATAGATAAAATTGTCAATATTTATTTTATTTTTATTTATAATTACAGTTTAACTAATATATTCTATATACTACTAAATGGATTTCAAAGTCTTATGCAAAACAAAAACCTTCCATCCTACTATAGGACGAAAGGTTTCTATTCTATTTAACCATGTGTTTTTTTTATGAACCAATTATCTTTATGAACTTATTTCTTTTATTTACCAGATTCCTTTTCTCCGGAAATCTTATGCAAAATCAAATCATATTGTCCTAATTTATCCGCTAACATATGCCAATTCTTATGTTCAGCATTCGATACATTAACTTGATTTACCTCAACATTTTTAAGTCTCATACTAATATCTTTAATATCCTTTTGCATTTGTATTAACATTTCTTTTATCTCGTTATCCATATTTTCTCCTTTTCAGCTTATGTCTTATATATAAATCTATTATACATTATTTTTTTAATAAGGCTATATCACTTACCCATAAGTTTCATATACTATAATTAATATAGATAATTTTTAGGGGGCATTTATTATAATTAAAGCAATAAATTTAAGTTACCCAAGAATTGCCTTAGTAAATAGCATTAATAATACTATCTTCGAAGCTAACCTAAAAGACATTAAATTCAGAAAAGCCCCAGCCGTAATAGGTTTTGTAATGAGCGGTATAATACTAAAGCAAGATTGTGTATATGCTAAAGATGCCGCTGGTCAAGGTATAGAAATTATTAATCTTGTAAGTATACTTGGACCACCAATAATGCTTACAGTAGCCGAAATGTTTAAGGTGAGGGCTTATATAAAAATGTACATTAAAAATTTAAAATTAGTTACGATAAAAAACGACAAGCAATTATAACCTTGTCGTTTTTTCTATTTATGATTTTTTAAAGTATTTTATTTTTTATAGAATTTCTTTATTGTATCGCAAACAAATTCTACTTCTTCCTCAGTTATCTCTGGATATATTGGAAGTGCAATAATACTATCGCATATCCTTTCAGCTACTGGGAAATCACCTTTTTTGTATCCTAAATATTCAAAACACTTTTGAAGATGAAGTGGAATTGGATAATAAATGCTACTTCCTATTTGGTTTGCTTTTAAGTATTCTGAAAGTTCATTTCTTCTCTGCGCTAATACATTAAAAACATAATAAACAGATTTTTGATCTCCTTTAATTTTAGGTATTTTAATAAATTCACACTCTTGCAATCTTTCCATATATAATTTTGCAATATGATCTCTCTTTTTAATAGAATCATTTATGTATTTGATTTTCACTTGTAATATAGATGCTTGAATTGCATCCAGTCTTGAATTATATCCAATATAATCATAGTGATATTTCTTAGAAGCTCCATGAACTCTGTACATTTTAGCAAGACTTGCCAAGTTTTCATCATTGGTTACAATCATACCCGCATCGCCATATGCTCCTAAAGTTTTTGTTGGAAAAAATGAGAAAACCCCAAAGTCGCCTATAGTGCCTGCATGTCTAAAGTCTTCTCCATTACCTTTCCATCTCATACCGAAAGATTCCGCAGAGTCTTCTAACACTTTTAATTTATGTCTGCCGGCTATATCCATAATTTTATCCATATCACCCATTTGTGAAAATAAGTGGATTGGAATGATTCCTACTGTGTCTACTGTTATTTTTTCTTCTATTTTATTTGCATCTATGCTAAAAGTTTCTTCATCAATATCTACAAACACAGGTTTTGCTCCATTTTTTGCAATACAAGATGATGAAGCGAGGAATGTAAAAGGTGAAGTTATTACTTCCTTGCCCTCTTTAAAACCCAGCATGTCAGAAGCCATTACTAAGCCATCTGTGCCTGATGCAACACCAATTGCATATTTAGCACCGGTAAATTCTTTAACTGCTTCTTCAAAGTCAGTCACCTCTTTGCCCAGCATTGATACTCCTCTTTCCATAAGTCCTAGAACAGCATTATCGAATTCTGATTTTTTCTCATGATATTCTCTTGTAGGTGTATAAAATTTAACTTCCATGGTATAACCTCCGATTTAATGTTTATTATTTAGCTATTATCTCTCCCGCAAATCTTATTACTTCACGCACTACATACTCTGCATCCTCTAATTGAAGTGTTGAGTATACTGGAAGCGTTATTTCATTAGCATACTGATTATATGCATTTGGATAATCCTCTATAGAATAACCAAGATTCTTATAAAGTGTAAACATTGGTAATGGCGTAAAGTGAACATTAGTAGCTATACCAATATCCGCAAGCTTTTGTATTAATTCATCTCTTTGTGCTTCTTTAAATCCTTTTAACCTTAATGGATATAGATGATATGACGTTTCTTTATTTTCATCTTTTGTGAAAGGAATAATCGCCCACGGTTTAGTACTAAGTGCTTTAGTATATACATCAAAAATAGCTTTTCTTTTTGTAAGCATTCCTTCATATCTTTGAAGTTGTGCTAGGCCCATAGCTGCATTAATATCTGTCATATTACATTTCATTCCATCTGTTATAACATCATATTTCCAAGCTCCTGCCTTCATTTTGGCCAAAGCATCCTTTGACTGGCCTTGAAGAGAAGTTATTTTAAACTCTTTCAATAAATCTTCTTTCCCTTTAAAATTATTGTCATTGAAAGTAATTGCTCCACCTTCTGCCGTAGTTAAATTTTTCACTGCATGGAATGAGAAAACATTAAAATCAGCCTGTGCTCCAACTTTTTTCCCTTTATATATCGCTCCAAATGAATGAGCTGAATCTGATATAAATATAATATCTTCTCTATTTTTCTTCTTAAGCACTGCTTTTATAGCATCATAGTCTACAGGCACCCCTGCAAAATCCACAGTAATTATTGCTTTCGTCTTAGGTGTAATTGCCATAGCTAATTTTTGTTCATCTATTAAAAAACTATCTTCTTTAACATCTACAAAAGTTGGTTTAATTCCTCTATGAAGTATTACATTCGAAGTAGCTACATACGTATAAGGTGTTGTAATAACTTCGTCACCCTCGCAAATGTTATAAACTTTTAATATAAGTTCTAAGCCTGCACTTGCATTTGCAAGTGCTACTGCATTATTAGCATCACAATACTTAGCAACTTTGTCTTCAAACTCCTTAGTCTTAGGTCCTGTTGTAATCCACCCTGAATCTAGAGCCTCCATTACAAGCTTTTTCTCCGCATCTGTTATATCTGGTGGTGAAAAGGGAATATTTTTTATTTTCATGTGAATCCTACCTTTCATATTAAATTTTACTTTAAAGTTAACTATTCTCTTATTATTTTTTACTAAATTTTTATAATTAAACCACAAAAGCTAAAAAATATAATATACAAGAGATTTCAAGTTATGGACTTTTGCGTCCCTTAAAAAATCCCGTATCCTTAGTTATGTAAATTCCACCTTCTGTAGCAATTTTTCCTTTTAAATATATATTAAGTTCATGGAGTCTTTCATTATTAAAGCTTTCTCGTACATTCCCTGGCATTGAAAAAATATAATCAATAATAGGCCATATTTCAGTTACAATTAAGCTATCCTCATATCTTTTCATTGCTATATTAGCAAACCATTTTTTTAACTTTTCCTCACCATTTTCAAGCATAAATCTTGAAGTAATATCCGAACTTTTAATATCCATTGTTTCTGATTCAAACTTAAGCATTATATCTCTAATTTCAATCATATGATTTTGTCCAACAGTTGAACAGTAAAGATATCCACCTGGCTTTAATACTCTATATATTTCCGACAATGCTTTTTCAATATTTTCCACATGATAAAGCATATGGTTTGCTATAACAACGTCAAAACTACAATCATCATAAGGTATACTCTGCGCATCTATAATTTCGAACTTAAAATCATCCGCTTTTTTTCCGAGGGTTATCTTAGCATCATTTAACATTCCTTTAGAAAAATCACTTAAAGTAATATCTAAGCCCTTTGGAATTCTATTTTTGTTTTTCTTCCATAAATTAGCGTCTCCACATCCAAGCTCAAGAAGTGTGCATTGCTCTGGCAAATTTAATTCATCAAAATACCATCTCATCCATCCATATTTATTTACACTGAACATCTCATGAATGTTTATTCTTGCTCTTAAGTTTGATGCATTTTCATACTGTTCAAGCAATTTTTTATCCGAATTAATTACATTAATAATATTGGTAAACTTATCCCAACTTATATCTTCTTTATTTTCCATATCAATTGCTTCATCTATGGCCTTGATTACCATGAAAGTATGTTGAACTCTTTGCTTCATGATTTTTTTTTGTATTTCTAGAGATTTAACGAAATTTCTATCAGTAACATCACTTTGTGCTATTTTTTTAATATCCTCAAGAGAAAAACCAATAAATTTTAATGTTAAAATTTGTTGAAGCCTTGCAAAGTCCTGATTACTATACAATCTGTGCCCTGCATCGCTATATGAACTAGGCTTCATTAAATCTATTTTATCATAATACCTAAGTGTTCTTAATGTGACGCCCGCCTTTTCTGCAAATTCACCAATCATGAAAAAATGTGATTCATTATTGTTCAATGTGATCACCCCTTATGAAACTTAGATGGTAAATATGTTTAGATTTATCCTTCTTCAACCATATTAACACATTACGTTACGTCATGTGCAATAGTTTTATTAAAATACTATAGATTTTTTTTATAATTCTTTGGAGATACTCCGAACCTCTTCTTAAATGCTCTAAAAAAACTAGAATAATCCTCAAATCCACATTCAGCGCAAGCCTGTGTTAATGTTTTACCTTTCTTAATTAATAAATTAGACATAATTAATCTTTTTTGAAGTATATAATTATGAATTGTATATCCCGTTTGTTTTTTAAATTTATGCATAAGATAGTATCTGCTCATATAAAACCTGCCGGCAAGATTATCAATAGATAATTCTCGACTAATGTTTTTATTTATATAATCTAAAATAGCACCAATACTCTCATCATATTCAATATCACTTATTTTTTTATTGTCTTCCATACCCAAATACAATCTATTTAAATAAACCAAAATTTGTAAAAGTAATAAGTTTTTTAATAAATGGCTTCCAAAATCACTGCTTTTACACTCATCCTCAAGCTGATATAATATGAGTTTTATGTTAATTAGCAGTTCACTGCTCAGTCTAAGTATATTAAACTTCTGCGCTGCAGCTAATTCAAAACTAGCTAGTAAATTACAGTCATTACTGTTATGCTTCTCTAAAAATCCAGAATTTACCCAAATAACTATCCGCTCATAAGGCTTAGAATAATCTATTAAAGGTTTATGTATTTCACTACTACTTACAAGAAGTATATCCCAAGGCTTCAATTTATAAGCCTTACCTTCAATTAGATAAGTAACATTACCTGATATAAAAATTATTATTTTATTAAACTCATGGTGATGAAATTCAAACTCCATACTCATTTGATCTTTCAAATGGAAAAATTGAAAATCTTCATTTAAATAACCTCTTTTAGTATTAATAGTAGCTTTTTCGATTTTCATGATATCCTCCGATAATTCTTTGTTGTAAATGATAATTAGTAATTGCTATGATCTTAGAAGTTGTTAAAACGACTTATTTAGGAGATGTTTTAATATTATAGCACTTTTTACAATATTTCAAGCATTTTTAGCAATAAACATAGTGAAAATTATTACTATAATAAGTGTAAAGATATAATTTTGTAAAATGGAGGATTAACTATGAAAATAAAAGATCTCTTAAATGAAATTCCCTATGAGGTTATTCAAGGCACAGATGACATTAATATTCCTAATATTTCATGGGATTCAAGAAGCTTAAGCCCTAATTCATTGTTTATTTGTGTTAAAAATAAGAATGTTGATAGACATAGTTTTGCACATGATGCTATTAAAGGTGGTGCAACTGCATTATTATTAGAGCATAAAATTGAAGATATACCTAAGGGTATTACCGTAATAAAAGTTGAAAATACAAAACTCGCCATGGCAATTATTGCAAATCACTTTTATGATGAACCTTCAAAAAAATTTAATCTTATTGGAATTACAGGAACAAATGGTAAAGGAGCAGTAGCTTTTCTTATAACAAAAATATTAGAAAGCATTGGACGCACAGTTGGAATTATTAGTACTATGGAAAATAGAATTGGAAACACCTCGCTTAAAACGATCAAGTTAAATCCCACAACTCCTGACACAATTGAACTTCAATCATCCTTTGCCGAAATGGTAGACAAAAGTGTTACTGATGCTATTATTGAAGTAACTTCTATAGCACTAGAGCAGCATAGAGCTTATATGTGCGATTTCGATATTGGAATACTCACTAACTTAATGCAAGATCATTTAGATGAACAGGTTAAAATTGAAAATTACAAAAAATCAAAAATGAAATTATTTAAAATGTGCAGATTTGGAATTATTAATGCTGATGACCCAGTATCACAAGATATAATTCATAATGCCACATGTGATATTATCACCTATGGTATTAATACCATAGCTGATTTTATGGCAAAAGATATTACGTATTTACAAGAAGGAGTAGCTTTCACCTTAGATTTTTGTAATAATCATAAAAAGGTTAAACTTAATGTTCCTGGTAAATTAAATGTTTATAATGCACTAACTGCTATTGCTTCTTGTTATTTTTTGGGATTTCCCGTGCCTTTGATTATTGATGCATTAAGCAATATTTACGAAATTCCTAAATT
>JBLHPD010000234.1:0-7151 GCA_047624165.1 Clostridium sp.
TCGCAGGAACAACTATCGGGAAAGGTAGGAGTTACAAGGCAGACAATTGGTATGATAGAGGCAGGAAAGTACAATCCATCACTTAATCTTTGCATTGCTATATGTAATGCACTAAATAAAACATTAAACGATTTATTTTGGGAGGGGAGTCAAAATGAAAAATAATAAAGTCAAGGATGAGAGGGTTATAGAACAACAACATAAAATAGTTAGCAGTGCATATCAATTAGTTTCTATGTTTTTATTAGTTTCTATATTGTATAAGCAATTTATACTAAATGAACCTTTTAAAGCTTATATGACGGAATTTATTGCATTTTTTGGTGGTTCACTATATATTGTTTTTGGAAATGTGTTGAAAGGTAATGACGTATATAATTGTAATATTGTTGGTGCAAAAAAACATTTAATAAAAAGGTATATACTCAACAGTTTAGTTACAAGTTCCGTAATTACAGTAGTTCTAGTAATGCAAAGTTATCCAAGATATTCACAAAATAAGGTAGAAATACTTATTGTGTTTTTGGTCCCATTTATTTTATCACTTTTGTGTTCTTGGGGATTGAGTTGGTTTTCAAAAAAACGTACAGATAATATTGCAAAACAATATGAAGAGAATGAGGATATCTAGAGATAACCCTAGCAGTCCAAGATAAAATTATGAGGAGGTAATAATATGGAGCATATTTGTCCTAAATGTAGTATTTTAATGATAGAAGCTAATCTAGATCACAATGGGTTACTTCGCTTATATAAAAAGACGGATAAAAAAGTAGGATTCTTTGGATTAAAAGAGAATGAACTGACTAATATAAATCAATCAGTATGTCCGAAATGTGGTTATGTTGAATTTTATGCAGAGGAACCTCAAAAATTATGTTAAAAGTAATAAAAAGAAACGATAAGACTATTGAAATTCCATTTAGAAAATTCTTGGTTAGAATTTTTTAATGGAATTTCTTGTTTTGGGGTACTATAAGGCACATAGAGAAATTAATAGTTGAGATTTATATTAATTACTAGCGGATAACTCGTAGGATATGTTGACATATGAAAAACTTATAGTTAAAATGTTAAGTGACGAACAAATGTTCAGATACATGATAGCAATTAATAATTGTTATCGCACCAGGAATACAAGGCGGTGATTTTTATGAATGAATTTAAGTTGCAATCAAAGTTTAAACCTACCGGAGATCAACCTCGAGCTATTGATAGTCTAGTGCACGGGATTGAAGAAGGCATGAAGTTTCAGACACTTAAAGGAGTAACGGGTTCAGGTAAGACTTTTACTATGGCTAATATTATAGAGAAAGTGCAAAAGCCAACCTTGGTGCTTGCTCATAATAAAGTTTTAGCGGCGCAACTTTGCTCGGAGTTTAGAGAATTTTTTCCGGACAATTGTGTGGAATATTTTGTATCTTATTATGATTATTATCAACCAGAGGCTTATATTGCACAAACAGATACCTTTATAGAAAAAGATTCATCTATTAATGATGATATTGATAAATTACGACATTCAGCTACATCAGCGCTACTCGAGCGTAATGATGTTATTGTGGTGGCTTCAGTTTCATGTATATATGGTCTTGGAAACCCTGAAGAATATAAAAAGCTTACAGTGTCGCTTAGGGAAGGCATGGAAAAGGATAGAAATGAGGTATTAAGACAATTAGTAGATATACAGTATGAGAGAAATGACATTAATTTTATTCGTGGAACCTTTAGAGTAAGAGGGGACACTGTTGATATATTCCCTGCTTCATCGTCGAGTGAAGGAATTAGGGTAGAGTTTTTTGGAGATGAAATAGAAAAAATTAGATCATTTGATTCGCTAACGGGAGAAATTATTGGAGCCCGGAGGCATGTGTCTATTTTCCCAGCTTCTCATTTTGCGACTTCAAAAGATAAATTAGAGCCTGCTATAGAACAAATAGAAGAAGAATTAGAGCATAGATTAAAGGAGCTTATATCACAGGATAAATTATTAGAGGCGCAAAGAATTAAGCAAAGAACCAACTTTGATATTGAAATGATAAGAGAGGTTGGTTACTGTAGTGGTATAGAGAACTATTCTAGAATTTTAGATGGTAGGCCTGCAGGAACAGCACCTCAAACCTTGATGCACTATTTTCCAAAGGATTTCTTAATGTTTATAGATGAAAGTCATGTAACGTTACCACAGGTTAGAGCTATGTTTGGAGGAGATAAATCAAGAAAGACTAATTTAATTGATTATGGATTTAGGCTTCCTTCTGCCTATGATAATAGGCCTCTAACATTTCAAGAGTTCGAGGGTACTATGAATCAGACAGTTTTCGTAAGTGCAACCCCAAACGTCTATGAAGCAGAGCATAGTGAGAATACTGCAGAGCAAGTGATAAGACCTACAGGATTATTAGACCCTGAAATAGCTATAAGGCCTGTTAAAGGGCAAATAGATGATTTGTATGCTAATATTCAAGAGACAATAAAAAAAGGATTTAGAGTTTTAATTACAACCCTTACAAAAAAAATGTCAGAGGATTTGACTAAATACTATAGAGAAATGGATATGAAAGTCACCTACCTACATTCGGATATTGATACAATAGAAAGAATGAAAATTATTCAGGATCTTAGAAGGGGAACATTTGATGTACTAGTAGGTATTAATCTTCTAAGAGAAGGCTTAGATATTCCAGAAGTAGCTCTTGTGGCAATACTCGATGCAGATAAGGAAGGATTTTTGCGTTCTGAAACTTCATTAATTCAAACCATAGGAAGGGCCGCAAGGAATTCAGAGAGTAAAGTAATAATGTATGCGGATAGAATCACAAAGTCAATGAAAAAGGCTATGGATGAAACTAATAGACGTAGAAAACTTCAGATGGATTATAATGAAGAGAATGGTATTGTACCAACTACTATTATAAAAGATATTAGGGAAGTACTTGGATCGATTACAGTGGCAGAGGAAGAAGGGGTATATGAGACGCTCGAAGCTGCAATGGAAGCAAATTATGATGAATCTAAAAAATTAATGGATAAGTATGAAAGAGAAATGAAGCAGGCAGCTAAGGATTTACATTTTGAAAGAGCTGCACAGCTTAGAGATATAATTTATAAACTCAAGAAGCAAATGAAAAACATTTAAACACAGAGGAGATAATCATGAGGGATAAGATTTTTATAAAGGGCGCTAAGGTTCACAATTTGAAAAATGTTGATTTAGAGATACCAAGAGATAAGTTTGTTGTGTTTACTGGACTTTCAGGATCTGGTAAATCTTCACTGGCTTTTGATACATTGTATGCGGAAGGACAAAGAAGGTATGTGGAGTCACTTTCTGCTTATGCAAGGCAGTTTTTAGGTAATATGGATAAACCTGATGTTGAGTATATAGAGGGCTTATCTCCTGCTATTTCTATAGATCAGAAAACTACTAACAGAAATCCGCGTTCTACAGTGGGTACTGTAACTGAAATTTATGATTATTTGAGATTGCTTTATGCTAAAGTGGGTACACCTCATTGTCCTAAGTGTGGCAAGGAGATTTCTCAGCAGACTGTAGATCAGATGGTGGATAGAATAATGGAGATGCCACTAAAAACTAAATTTTTAATTTTATCTCCAGTTATAAGGGGGAAAAAGGGTGAGCATGTAAAGATTCTTGAGAATATTAAAAAGAATGGATTTGTTCGCGCTAGAATAGATGGTAATATAGTTGAACTTATGGAAGAAGACATAAAGCTTACAAAGACAAAGAAGCACAGCATAGAAATAGTCATTGATAGAATTTCTGTAAAAGAGGAAGTTCGTGGGAGGCTTTCAGAGTCTTTAGAGAGTGCATTAAAATTAGCGGAGGGAACTGCTATTGCTAGCATTGTGGATGGTGAAGATATCCTTTTTAGTGAACATTTTGCTTGCCCGGATTGTGGCATTAGCCTTGGAGAATTAGCACCTAGGATGTTTTCTTTTAACTCTCCATATGGTAAGTGTGATACCTGCGACGGGCTTGGTACCCTTATGGAAATCGATGAGGATTTGATAATGCCAGATAAAAGTAAGAGTATTAAAGGTGGCGCTATTATGTCTTTTGGGGAAGGTAGTCTTAAGGAGGATTCCTGGACTTTTTCGGTACTTCGGGCATTAAGCGAGAAATATAAGTTTAATTTAGATGCACCTATAGACAAGTATGATCCAGAGATTCTTAAAATGCTTTTATATGGAACTAATGGAGAGAAAGTTAAGGTGGATTATGTTAAGGAGTATAGGACAGGTACATTTAATCACTCTTATGAAGGTATTATAAATAATTTAAAAAGACGATATTTTGAAACCTCCTCTGATTATATTAAAAGAGAAGTTGAACAATATATGGGTGATAACGCATGCCCTAAATGCAAGGGCGCTAGGCTAAGCCCAGAGGCTTTGGCAGTAACGGTTGGTGGCAGAAATATAAGCGAATTTTGTGAATTATCCATTGTAGATGAGGTGGAATTTTTAAAAAATATCAATCTATCAGAAAAAAATATGATTATAGCTAATCAAATCTTTAAAGAGATTAATAATAGGTTGAATTTTTTAAAGGATGTGGGACTTGATTATTTAAATTTAGCTAGATCATCAGGTACGCTTTCTGGTGGAGAAGCGCAGAGAATAAGACTAGCTACTCAGATAGGATCTAGTTTAATGGGGGTTTTATACATTTTGGATGAGCCTAGCATTGGTCTTCACCAAAGGGATAATGCAAAACTTATTAAGACATTAAAACATCTAAGAGATATAGGGAATACATTGATCGTCGTAGAGCATGATGAAGACACTATGAACGCGGCAGATTTTATTGTAGATGTTGGACCAGCAGCTGGAGAACATGGTGGAGAAATTGTGGTTGCAGGAACAATAGACGACGTAAAAAACTGTGAAAGGTCAATTACAGGCCAATATTTAAGTGGTAAAAAGAAAATTGATGTTCCTACGATCACTAGAGTTTCTAATGGGAGTTGTATAAAAATACTTAATGCGAAGCAAAATAACCTTAAGAATGTTAGTGTAGATTTCCCATTAGGCGTCTTTACGGCAGTTACTGGCGTTTCAGGCTCTGGTAAGAGTACGTTAGTAAATGAAATTCTATATAAAGGACTTAACAAGAAGATAAATAAGTCTAAAAAAAATCCAGGACTTCATAAGGATATTTTAGGATATGAGAACATAGATAAAATTATAAATATTGATCAGGGACCTATTGGGCGTACTCCAAGGTCTAATCCAGCTACATATACGGGGGTCTTTGATATTATTCGGGATGTTTTCTCAATGAGTTCAGAAGCAAAGGTTCGAGGTTATAAGCCTGGTAGATTTAGCTTTAATGTAAAGGGTGGAAGATGTGAGGCTTGTAAAGGTGATGGAATAATTAAAATAGAAATGCAATTTTTATCTGATGTGTATGTACCTTGCGAAGTTTGTAAAGGAAAAAGGTACAATAGAGAAACTTTAGAGGTTAAGTATAAAGGGAAAAATATAGATGAAATTTTAAATATGACTGTGGAGCAAGCTGTAAAGTTCTTTGAAAATATTCCTAGGATTTATAGCAAATTTAAAACACTGATGGATGTTGGACTTGGATATATTAGATTGGGGCAACCTTCCACACAATTATCTGGTGGTGAGGCCCAAAGAATTAAACTTGCCTCTGAGCTATCTAAGAGAAGTACTGGTAAGACATTTTACATTTTAGATGAACCTACTACAGGGCTTCATATTGATGATGTTAGTAAACTTATAAAAATACTTCAAAGACTAGTAGATTCAGGGAATACTGTTGTGGTAATTGAACATAATTTGGATGTAATAAAGTGCTCAGACTATATTATAGACTTAGGGCCTGAGGGTGGAGATAAGGGAGGTAGCATTTTGTGTACTGGAACGCCAAAAGAAATATCTTTAAATGCAAATTCTTATACAGGACAATATCTCAAAAAAATGTTATAATTCATATAAGGCTAGCATATTAATTTAATGCTAGTCTTGATTATTTTTTTAAAGAGGAGAAAGTGAGTTATGGCTACAATAAGCGAAATTATGAAATATGCAATTATAGCGATTATCTGGATTATAATACTATTTGCTTTGAAAATAATGTCTAAGGATCTAAAAGGTGGTGCAAAGAAGAAACCAATAAGAAAAAAAACTATGGGGCTTGAGGTCATTGAAAGAGGAGAGAATTTCAATTTAAGAGTTGGTGCAGTTATTCCTTTAAATGATGAACTTACCATAGGGAGGAAAGCAGAAAATCTTTTAATCTTGGGTGATAAATACGTGTCTTCGGAGCATGCAAGAATATTTTTAAAAAATACAGATTATATATTGCAGGATTTGAAAAGTACCAATGGTACCGTAATGAACAAAAAAAGGGTAACAGATAGGGTAACTATAAAAAAAGGTGACGAAATTAAAATAGGAACTTCAATTTTCAAGGTTATAGGATGATTACTGCACAAAAGGTGACGATTACATCACTGAAAGTGATGCTTACAGCACTGAAAGTGATGCTTAATGAGGTGATAGTATGGAAAGTATAAAGGACGAGAGGAAACTACTAAGGTATACTTATCTTTTATGTATAGTTTTGTTTTTAAATATGTTTTTGATAGGCAAAGACGGGTTTGACAAAGGCGCCATAATAATGGGATTAATAATATGCTTGATTTTTGCGTATTCTCATTTTATAATAAATAGATATTTTCCTGACGGAGATAAATATATATTGTTATTTTCAAATGTTTTGGCGGTTATAGGAATGGGGATTTTATATAGGTTAGATTCTCCTGTTGCGCTTAAACAACTTATATGGTATTCAGTAGGCATCGCCATATTCATTTTAGTGGTTGTTCTTTTCCCAAGCTTAACTAAATTTGGAAAGTACAAATGGTTTTATATGATATGTACTCTTATACTTATGTCGCTTGGAAGTATATTTGGGACTGAAACTTATGGAGCTAAAAACTGGATAATTATTGGCGGAATGAGTTTCCAGCCAACAGAGTTTGGTAAGCTAGCTTTGGTAGCATATTTAGCAGCATCACTTCAGTATTATGGAAAAAATGTTCAAGGAAAGGCAGAACTTTTAAAAATTAAAGCCTTAATAGAACCTGGAATTGTAG
>JBLHPD010000235.1:0-7134 GCA_047624165.1 Clostridium sp.
ATTCACCACCAGTCAAATCATATTTTTAATCTATCTGATGTTTATATTCGACGTTGTATAACCAAAACCCTTTTTGCCAATATAAGGAAATTATTAATTTGCAATGGCTGAGTAGTAACATTAAATCTATATTTCCCATATACTTCCTCCATGATTTAGTAAATATTTTAATTGTCTTATATTATATTATAACCAAGCTTTGTAATTTAAACAACATTTTATCATAGTAGTTTCGCATAACAAGGGGAATACTGTCATATTTAAAATTAATTTTGATCATATACTTTAAAACAAACCAAAGTAGATTTCCCCTTAATTATTAATATTTAGTTCAGCTTTTTACAAATCAATCGATAATTAATGAAATGACTTTATATGTCTTTATGGAAATTTTCATAAGATTCAAATAGGAATAAGAGGGGATAAAATCAATGAAAAAATCATTATCAAATTCACTATGTATACTAGCATTTCTATCAATGCTTTTGCCATCATCAACTACAGCTTTTGCAGCAGGATCATCCAACACAACTGGTGATGCAACTATAAATATTACAAATAATGCATCTAGCGCAGATATTATAATAGTAACTGGATTAGCAAATGGAGATATAGTAAAAGTATACTCTTCAGCAAAAGATGGGACAGAAATAGGAACAGCAACAGTAAAAGAGGCAGGAGTCGCAACAGTAAGTATAAACCAAATCGGGACATCGGCTGGTAATGTATATATATCTGTTAAAAGAATAGGCCTTATCGAGAGTGCTAAAATTAAAAGAGCATATGCTGCAGAGGTAAAATCCGTAACACCAGAACCCACTGCTATAATAGTAACAAATAATGCAGCTGGAACTAAAGATGCAGTAGTGGTTCAAAACTTATTTGCAGGAGATATAATAAACGTGTATTCAGAATCAACAGCTGGAGTTCTACTTGGAACTGGAACCGCAAAAACAGATGGAGATTTAACGATAAATATTGAACAAATAGGATCAGAAAGTGGAAGTGTATATGTATCGCTGACAATCAAAACATTACTTGAAAGTGATAGAACAACAGCAGTGACCTATGCTTCCGAGGTAAAATCCACACCACTAGATCCAGAGGCCATAGTAGTAACAAATAATGCAGCTGGAACTAAAGACGCAGTAGTTGTTCAAGACTTATTTATAGGAGATATAATAAACGTGTATTCAGCATCAACATCTGGAGTCCTACTTGGAACTGGAACCGCGAAAACAGATGGAGATTTAACGATAAGTATTGAACAAATAGGAGCAGAAAGTGGAAATGTATATGTATCAGTGACAAGCAAAACATTGCTTGAAAGTGATAGGACACCAAAAGTGCCATATGTCTCCGAAGTAAAATCAACAACACCAGATTTAGAAGCAATAGTAGTAACAAATAATGCTGTTGGAACAAACGACACAGTAGTAGTTGAAAATTTAGACATAGGAGATATAATAAACGTTTATTCAGCATCAACAGCAGGGGTTCTACTTGGAACTGGAACTTTAACTGTAGCAGGAGATCTAACAGTAAGCATAGCGCAGATTGGAGCAGCGGGTGGAAAAGTATATGTATCAGTAATAGAAAAAACTTTTCTTGAAAGTGATAGAACAATAGGAATAACATACACTTCAGAAGTTATATCAACACTACTAGATCCAACTGCTATAGTAGTAACAAACAACGCAGTGGGAACAGCAGATACTGTAATGGCTAGAAACTTAGATATAGGTGATATAGTAAAAGTATATTCATCAGCAACAGATAAAGTCGTAATTGGAACAGCTACTGCAACAGAAGGAGGAGATTTAACAGTAAGTATAAGGCAAATTGGAGTAGCGGGTGGAAAAGTATATGTATCAGTAATAAGGAAAACCTTTCTTGAAAGCTATAAAAAAGCTGTCACATTTAATGCAGAATCAAAATCAGAACCAATTTATATATCCGATATAGTAGTAACAAATAATGCAGTTAGAACAGCGGATACAGTGCTTGTTCGAGATTTGGCTATAGGAGATAAAATTAAAGTATATTCATTAGCAAAAGGTGGAGCTGTAATAGGAAGTGCAACTGCAACAGTTAGCGGAGATTTAATAGTAAGTATAAGTCAAATTGGAGCAACGGCTGGGAATATATATGTATCAGTAAAAAGAAAAGCCTTTCTTGAAAGTGATAGAACAGTAGCAATAAAATATGCTTCCGAAACAAAATCAACAGCATTACGTGATAGTAATATAGTAGTAATAAATAATTCAGCTGGAACGGTAGGCAGAGTATTGGTTCAATATTTAGCTATAGGAGATATAATAAAAATATATTCATTAGAAACAGGCGGGGTCGTAATAGGAACCGCAACTGCAACAGATACAGGAGATTTAATGATAAGTATAAATCAAGAAGGGGTAGCAAGTGGAAGTATATATGTATCAGTTACAAGAAAAACCTTTCTTGAAAGTGATAGAATAAAAGCAGTAAAAATTTTTTGGTAAGAATTAGCAAGGCTTCTCGTTAATCCGCCAAAAGTAACCCTATTTGCTTTAGATTTGCTACTAGTCATCTAATGTACTAAAATAAGAAAGTAAAAGAAAACTAAATCAAGTTAATATGGGGGTTTTAAAATGAAAATAATAATAATTACCTCAAGTCCTAACACTGATGGTTTAACAGCCACGTGTGCTGAATACGCAAAAGCAGGAGTAGAAATGGGCTCTGCTATTGTATCAACAATTAATCTTAACGCATTAAATATTCCATCCTGTCATGCTTGTGGAAACGGATGGGGCACCTGTCTTAATGATCATTCTTGTCAGGTACAAGATGATTTTCAAAAGCTACATGCAACAATGGCAGAAGCAGACGGTTACATAATTATTACACCTGTTTACTGGGGTGATATGAGCGAATCCCTTAAATCATTTACTGATAGACTTAGAAGATGTGAAGCAGTAAGTGGCGAGGAAAATAATTTAGCCGGCAAACCTTTCATATGTGTTGCTGCTCCCGGAGGAACTGGTAACGGATGCATTACCTGTCTTAACTCCTTTGAAAGATTTGTGGACCACATTAAAGGTGTAAAATATGATTTTATAGGGGTAACAAAACGAAACAGAGATTACAAGTTATCTACCCTAAGAGAGGCTGCAAAAAGCATGGTACAAAGCCTAAAACTATAAATAACTATTGAGTGCGATCTAAAATACTTAAAAAAGATATAATACCTAACAAAAGCACCTCCTATGATTTATATTATCATCGGAGATGCTTTTATTTTTAATATTACTTATATTTCACTAAAAATCTCTTCAACTAATTCTTGTTCATGCCTTTCTTCTTTGATTTTAATAAATCATACATATTCTTTACTTTTTTAAAATATCATACGCTAAAATAGATATGATTTTTACTGCATTCTTTAAACACCCTTCATCAAAGTCAAATTTACCATTATGATGACTGGCCTTTATATCACTCCCAAACAACATATATACAGCTTTGCCTCCATGTTCTTGAACTCTTTTCATCATATATGAAAAGTCTTCACTCGCACCTAGATTAACTTTTTCATCAATAACTTTATTAAATCCATTTATGTTTTCTCCAAGAGTTTTGACCTTATATATTAATTCACTATCACTATCAGCACTTTCCGCTCCACCCATTTCTTTAATCTCTAGGTGGACATTATACATAGCTGCGGAGGCTTCTAATACTCTTATTGCCTGTTCCTTCATATATTTATTCAAGCTGGATGTAACTCCCCTGGTCTCAATCATCATGCAGGCATTTGCAGGAATTACATTTCTACCTGTACCTGCAGTTAACTTTCCGACATTTATACGGGTTGCTCCTTCACTGTGTCTTGGTATGGCATGTAAATTAAGTGCCGCAGTTGCTCCTGCAAGTAAAGCATTTCTACCTTTTTCTGGGCTTCCCCCTGCATGGGAAGCTACTCCAGTAAAATAGGCATCAAATTTTGATGTTGCTAAAAAGCCCCCTACTCCACAGTAAAGCTCCCCTAAACTATCTTCTTTGATTCCAATATGTCCTGCTAAAATATAATCTACATCATCTAGTACTCCAGAGGTTGTTATTGACTTTGCTCCCCTTACACCTTCCTCTGCCGGTTGAAAAATCAACTTGATTTTCCCCTTAATTCTATCTTTTATCTCCATAAGTGTTTGTGCCACACCTATTCCTATCGCTCCATGTCCATCATGACCACAGGCGTGCATGACATTTTCATTAATAGAGCTAAATCCTTCTATGTATGGCAAATGATTTTCTGCGTTACTTTCAGAAATATCTAGAGCATCTATATCAAATCTTAATGCAATTGTTGGTCCATCTCCAGCGTCCAGTATACCCACAACTGCAGTAAATCCACCCTTGACCTTTTCAATATATTCTTCATCAGCCCCTTGCTGCAATGCTCGTTTATAATGTTTTTCTAATACCTCTTCATCAGGAAGTCCCATTCTATCCTCTTCACTCATAACTTCTTTCCCAACTTTAACCTCGTAGCCTAAATCCATTAATTTCCGGGCAATAATTGAAGCAGTTCTAAACTCCGTCCAAGCAGATTCCGCAAATTTGTGAAAATCTCTTCTACGTTCTATTATTTTATCCTCTATACTATCTATGTAAATTTGAATTTCGTCTTGCATCTATAATCCACTCCTCTAACCTTAAATTCTATAAAGTGTTGAATTAGATTCTTGCTAAATTTTACAAGAATCTAATTAACTTTACTTACTCTTAATTGTCTACTACATATCCAAGTCTTTTAGTAAGTCTTTTGCATTCTGAGCATCTTCTATCTGAACTTGTATTTCCATAATATTATTAATTATACCAATACTGTTATACATTTCTCCTTTAATAATATATTTTATTTTACCATAATCTAAAATTGACTTAACTATAGGTATTATACTACTGTTACCAGTTTCTGCTATAGTAACAAGTTCTGAAAATTCAAATTTTTCACTTGGTAATTCCTCACTTGGCAACTCTTCAACTAATTCGATTTTACAGTCTGCACAGAAATTAAATCCCTCTCTATATTCACATTTACATTTTGGACAAAACATATTTATACCCCCTTAAGAATTTTATTTAATCCGAATTATTCTATAAGTATTTGCTAAATATAGTTTATTTATATACTAATAATAACATAAATTTCAAGTATATGGTCTCATCCTAACTATTCTTCCATTTGGGGGGGCACTAGCTTCTTTCTATTATAATTAAACCACTTAATTTTTTTAGGTTAATTGCACACAATAAACGAAAAACCTTAATTATTTAATCAGTAATAAATGTTTTCTTAATTTATTACGTATATATTGATAATGTGTTTAATTTATTTGTCTATATGTTATAATTCATCTAATAATATTATATAAGAGGTGGCCATATGGATAATCTTGATATCAAAATACTTAAACTATTACAGAAAAATTCTAGAGTAACAGCTTCTGAAATAAGCAACAGAATTCATCTATCCGTACCTGCAGTAGGTGATAGGTTAAAAAAACTTGATGCTAGCGGTATTATTGAAAAATACACTGTGATATTAAGTGCTAAAAAGATGAACAAACATCTTATGATAGTAATGTTTGTATCTCTTGAATCACCTAAGTTTACAGATCCTTTTATTAAAATAATTCTGTTAGACGATGAAATTGTAGAATGTCATTATCTTGCTGGGGATTTCGATTATATTTTAAAAATTATTACGGAAAGTACAGAAAGTTTAGAAAGAATTTTAACTAAGATAAAAAACATCCCCGGAGTTCAAAAAACTAAGACTAATGTTTCTCTTTCTACAATAAAAAATAATTATTCTATTATACCTAGTGAAATTATTGATTAAACTTTGATTAAATTATTCATTAGGAAAAAATGATATTTTACACTATCCATATTTACGAGGAGGATAATAAATGAAAAATGTGCAAGTAACAAATTTTAATGATGTTCATAATACGGCAATAAGTAATTTACGGATAAATACTAAAGAGCAGCCTAACTTATTTAAAGATATATTCCCATACTCAGAAATTCCAAAGATGGTTTTTGGAAGTGAACAGATTCCAATGTTTATACCTGAAGATATTTGGATTACAGATACTACATTTAGAGATGGACAACAAGCTATGGATACATATACTGAGAAACAAATAGTTAAAATATTTGATTATTTGCACAAGCTTGATAATAATTCCGGGATAATAAGACAAACTGAATTCTTTTTATATACAGAAAAGGATAGAAATGCAGCTCGCAAGTGTTTGGAAAGAGGATATAAATTTCCAGAGGTGACTTCTTGGATAAGAGCCAACAAGGATGACTTTAAGTTAGTGAAAGATATGGGACTTAAGGAAACGGGAATGCTTATGTCCTGTTCTGATTATCATATATTTAAAAAGTTAAATAAAACAAGAGTGCAGGCAATGGATTTATATATATCACTAGCGGAAGAAGCCTTAGAAAATGGAATAACTCCAAGATGCCATCTTGAAGATATAACTAGAGCTGATTTCTTTGGTTTTGTAGTACCACTAGCTCAAAGACTTATGGAACTTTCTAAGAAATATGGTATCAAGATAAAAATTAGGACTTGTGATACATTGGGCCTTGGACTACCTTACTCGGAAGTAGCATTACCAAGAAGCGTACAACATATCATACATGGACTAAGAGTTTATGCAGGAGTTCCGCCGGATTGTCTTGAATGGCATGGACATAATGATTTTTATAATGTTGTACCAAATGCTACTACAGCATGGCTTCATGGATGCAGCGCTATAAATACATCGCTTTTTGGTATTGGTGAGAGAACAGGGAACTGCCCACTCGAAGCTATGATTATAGAATATGGTCAAATAAGAGGAAATGTAAAAGATATGAATCTAAAGCTTATAACTGAAATTGGACAATACTTTGAAGGTGAGTTTAAATATAGCATTCCACCTAAAACACCATTTGTAGGTAGCGAATTCAATGTTACGAGAGCGGGTATACATGCAGATGGAATATTAAAAGATGAAGAAATATATAATATTTTTGATACTGAAAAAATATTAGGTAGGCCAATTGTTGTATCAGTTAATGAAC
>JBLHPD010000236.1:0-7084 GCA_047624165.1 Clostridium sp.
TTGCACCGTGCAGGCTTGTTTGCTATGCCTATTTTTATTGCAAACCACTCTCTGAGCATAAAATTTATAGTTCTATAATGAATCTATAAAAAACCAAGTTTTAAATATTAGTTTCCGTGACTACTCTATATATTTAAAATTCTCTTGTATCCCCCCCATTCTTTGAATATCATCATTTCAAAAATAAACCTTCCTCATTAATGATTTTATTTATATTCTAAATATTTTACATACATACAGTTAATACTATATGATTTTCATAGAAAAAGCTATAAATCGAAGATTTTATAGAAATAAGTGCTTTAATATTTGGATATTATTTTACACAGACTATAGTTATGTGATATGATTAAGCTTGAGTTTATTCTAACATCTGTTATAATAATATATTTATTTAATAAGATGTTTCAAGAAACATTTAAAATATTGTTTATAGCTCTTGAAATATGGGGATTTATCTCATTAGTGAATATTCTATCCTTTACTAATATGTTTTGTATAACATTTATAAATTACCCTTAGTACGGGTAGTAGGATAACTATAAAAATATACTTATTGAGGGATATTATAATTTGCAGAATAGATTCCGATATGATTAAGCAATAATTAAAATATATTAAAGAATATCAGTTAGTAAAGATGTTTTAATTTATGGTCATTATTATAACTATTATAAGAGGAGTGATATTATGAAAATAAGATTAGGCTACGTAGCTACAGCTTTAAAGTCTGTAAAAATAACTTCAGCCAGCACGGTAACTTTTTCTACATATACTAAACAGTCGACGGATAGAGATAAGCTTGAAAAGCTACAAAAGGTAGCGGTATCAAACGTTAATGATTTATATAAAATTTTAGAATATACGGTAAAAAATAATGTTCACTTTTATAGAATAACTTCTGCTTTAATTCCACTAGCAACTCATCCTGAAGTTACAGATTGGGAGTTTAGAAGAATTTTAAAAATGGATTTTGATTGGCTTGGAAATTTTATAAAAAATAACAATTTAAGAGTAGATACTCATCCAGATGAATCTAATGTTATAAATAGTTCTAAGGAAGAAGTAATAAAAACTACTGAAAAAAATCTATGGTTTCACGCAAACCTTTTTCATGATCTTGATTATCCTTTAGGAAAAATGGTATTACACATTGGAGGTAAAGAAGGCGGCAAACTTGCTGCTACAGAAAGATTCTTTAAGAATTTTAATAATTTACCAAAAGAAATAACTAAATTATTAGTATTTGAAAATGATGATAAAAGCTTTACTACCAAAGAAGTATTAAATATATGTAAAGAAATAAATACCCCTATGGTACTAGATGTGCATCATCATAACTGTAATAGTGGTGGTGAAGAACTAGAACCTATGTTAAAAGATATATTTTCCACTTGGGAAGACGAACCACTACCACCAAAAGTACATTTTTCGAGCCCCAAAACTGGAGAAAAAGATAAAAAGCATGCTGATAACATTGATCCAGCTTCCTTCATCGAGTTTATTGAAATGTGCATTCCTTTAGGAATGGACTTAGATATATTGATAGAAGCAAAACAAGCCGATTTAGCATTTTTTCAACTTTTAAATGATGTAAAAGTTTTTAAACCTGAATGGACTTGGCTTGATAATAGTACTTTAGAATTTCAATAAAATTTATTAATAAAGAAAAGACTTCGTGAATATTTATATTCACGAAGTCTTTTCTTTATTTTAATATTATACCTCTCTAAATAAAAATTTAACAATCATATGGAATCAAAAGCCTATCTCATAAATCGACAATATATAAACGTTTTCAATGCCTTAAGGCTTCAAATCAGCCTTTCCATATAAGTGGAAAAATGTTATTATACCTCAGTGAGACAAAATTGTCACACAGTGTGACAATTTTGTCAATTATACGCATTTTAGCAATTTTTCCAAACATAAATCATCTTCTAATTTATTAAAAAATATACTTAATGGAGGTACAATAATGACTCAATTATCTACAAAAAAAGGAGTTAGCAATGCTCCTAAACCCACTGTAAACAAAGGTTTACTAATATTTTTATTGTTGTTTTTTATAGGTGCTGCACTTATTTTAATACCGAGCATAAATCATAACGTATCAACTAGTATTTCAGCGATTAATGCAGAAAGTAGCACATTGCATCAAGTTTCTACGCAAACTAATACAATTTTTGATACATTAAAATATGAGCGCTCTATTCATATTTTGGCAATGCTACTTGTTGGTTTTGGTTTCCTTATGGTTTTCATAAGAAACCACGGTTATACTTCACTTACTGCAACATTTCTTGTAGTAAGTATAGCTATCCCACTGTATATGATTATAAAAAGTTTTGGCGGAGAAGGGTTCGCAATGTCTACTATAAGCATTGATACACTTTTGTTTGCAGAATTTGCTGCTGCGAGTTTGCTTATAGCGATTGGTGCTCCTCTTGGGCGTTTAAAAATGGATCAATATATTATAATGGGAATATTGTTCGTACCAGTTTACATATTTAATGAATGGCTAATACTTGAAAGCGGTTTATTTAAAGGATTTCTTGATACTGGCGGTTCAATTGTTATACATGCCTTTGGTGCTTACTTTGGACTCGGAGTTGTTGCAAATACCTTTTCTAAATTTAAAGATGATGCTGATTGTGAAAACAATAAAGGTTCCAATATGCTTTGTCTACTTGGAAGTATGATATTATGGCTTTTCTGGCCATCATTTACAAGTGCTATAGTTGCTCCAGAAAGAGTTGTGTTAACTGCAATAAACACAATTTTCGCCTTATGTGGTGCAACACTCGCAACATACATATTCTCAAAGATAATCAGAGGCAAACTAGAGATAGAAGATATAGCAAATGCTGCCCTTGCTGGTGGAGTTGCAATTGGTTCTACATGTGATATGACAACACCTGGCTATGCTATGCTTATAGGAATCGCTGCAGGAGCACTCAGTGTAGTTGGCTACAGTATTATTGCCCCTAAGCTTCAAAAACTTATAAGGGGAACTGATACATGTGGAATTAATAACTTACATGGAATGCCTGGAATACTAGGAGGCGTAGTAGCGATATTTATAACTGGAAATGCTCAAATCCAGCTCCTCGGAATATTTGTTACTATAGCCGTAGCTTTCATAGGTGGGCAACTTACTGGTGCTGTCATCAGTTTACTTGGTAAAAAAGAGATTCCATATAGTGATGAAGATGAGTTTTTCATTGAAGGATAATACATTATGATGGTGTTTTTCTAATATTGTTAACTATTTACTACAAATAAATGAGGAGCTAAATAATTTTTTATTTAGCTCCTCATTTATATATATGTATCTTTATTCCACTCTTTTTCTTTCATATTTTGAATTTATTCTTCATATATTCCTACCTAAATAATTTTCATTATAATTTTAAAAATTTACTAAAACCCAACAATTGACTTAAATATGTTATATATGTTGTATATATAAGGTTCAAATATGTTATATATTTTGTATATATAAGGCTCAAATATGTAATATAAAAGAGGCATGAAAATGGCCGGAAGCATATTTCCAACTTTTATTTTTTTAATCTCCAACATGTTTGTACCAATCGCTACAATTAGTAATCCCCCAATAGCAGACATTTCATTTACTACAGAAGGTATTAAATATGGTTTCATAAGAGAAGCAGTTAAAGTTATAATACCTTGATATATAAAGACTGAAATGGCTGAAAAACATACTCCTATGCCTAAAGTAGATGAAAAAATAATTGCGAATATACCATCCAGTAAAGATTTTGCGTATAGTATACTATGATTGTTAGTAAGACCACTTTCCAATGCACCCATTATAGCCATTGCCCCAATACAAAATACTAAACTAGCTGTTACAAATCCATTAGCTATCCCATTCTGACTTGAGAATTTACGTTCTAGCCAAGCTCCAATATTTTCTATCCCCTTTTCTATTTTCATTATTTCCCCAATTAAAGTTCCGAGTGCAAGACTAATAATTAATACCAATATATTATTTACCTGAAGCGCACCTTTTAGTCCAATAAGAATTACAGAAAGTCCAAGTGCTTTCATAATTGTCTCATTGTATGCACTAGAAATTTTATTGCTAAATAAAGAACCAAACACTCCTCCAATTAATATTGATAACGAGTTTACAATTGTACCTAACATAAATACTCTCCCCCTATTTTCATTACATTTGTAGTAATTATATACTTAAATATTGTTATTTTCCACTAAAAAACGCCAGATTAATATATTTACTTCTGAAAAGATTATGATTTGATGTGTTAATCATCTCTTTTAAATAAAATAAGCATTTACATTTAATAATTTTAATGCTACAATAATTACTATATTATAAAATTAACGATATTTCATAATGAAATCGCTAATTATTCTTTAGTAGATTAGTAATATTATAAATTCGACGAACAGGAAGAGTAGTTAAAGCAATGCAATTTCAGAGAGCTGAGGATAGTGTGATCTCAGTATTGATAACTTTAGTGAATGGACCTGCTAGAAGTAACCCGAAATCATATTTTGAGAGTAGTAGTTACCGGATGCCCACCGTTAAAAGGGATAGAGCATATTTGTGCTTGAATATTAAGATATGTATAGTTTTTTGATGCATAATTTAGGTGGTACAGCGAATATCCTTCGCCCTAATACAGGGCGGAGGTTTTTTATTTTTTTGAATAAGCGTTAATGTAAAGGTGGTGATTAATTTGATGTGGTGAAAGATACTTGCTTATAAAATAATATTAAAACCAATAACTCTAAATTATTTTGAAAAGGAGCCAATTTATATGAAAACAAATAAGCTAATAATAACTTCTCTATTACTTACAATAGGTCTTATATTGCATCAAATTACACCAGGTATATTTTTAGGAATAAAACCAGATTTCTTATTGGTATTTATGATTTTGGCCATAATATTAACCAAGAATTTTAAACTTGCCTTTATTACGGGAATTGTAGCAGGTGTTTTATGTGCTTTAACAACCTCATTTCCTGGCGGTCAAATTCCTAACATTATAGATAAGATAATAACTTCGATTATTGTATATAGTATATATAAAAATTTTAATTCTAATTCTCCACTTAAATTAACAGGTATCTATTTTCTTGGAACTATAATAAGCGGAAGCATTTTTCTAGGTACAGCTATTATTCTATTTGGCTTGCCAGCACCTTTTTTAATACTCTTTGTATCCGTAGTACTTCCTACTTCAATGCTTAATTCCTTTATAGGGTTTTCCCTTCATAGACTTATTATAACTAATCCAGTAATTAAGAGTAAATTTATAAGCTATTAAACATTTTACGAATGAAAAATTTTATAAATCAGATGCACTTACAAAAAAAATAAAAAATCAAGCTCTTAGGTAGAGCTTGATTTTTTAATTTAAAACACTTGATTCTCTCTATTCATGGTTAAAACTTCTCGCTTTATTTTTCTTCTGGATAGTATTTTTTAAAAGCGTCTTCATAACCTTCAGGTTTTTTAAATTCCTGAACTTCACTTATAAAAGTTTTTTTCCCCACTTTTTGCTTCTCTCTGTATACTAGTCTATTATTATCATTATCCAAAATAACACCTCCATTTACTCTTTTCGGTACAAAATATTTATTGTATCGATTAACTTATAGTATTCGCAAAAATATGAAAATATATTTTTTAAAAAATACATTTATTATAGATAATTATTCTACATAACTGTTCCTGACTTTCTAAGTTATTTAATATTAGAGTCGAAATTCCAAATAATTACTCATTCATTCTCAATTATACCATTTTAAGCATAGAATAATTTGTCGCTTTATGTTACAATATAGCCATTGCATTGCCGAATCTCTTAAATTGAGAGCGGGGGATTTCTTATGGGGTGAATCTCTTATCTAGAGTAGGGTACCTTTAACCCGAATCCGTCAACTAACCTCGCAGGCTTACAAAGGAGGACTCATTATTATTAATTTAAATTTAAAAACTACTTTATTAGCATTAACATTAGCTTTAGTTAGTAGCAGCTCTGTATATGCTGCTTCATATAAAGTTAAACCAGGCGATACATTAGGTGGTATCAGTAGCGCTTATAACACAACTACGAATATTTTAATGAAAAATAACGGATTATCAAATGATTCCATATATTCTGGGCAAGTACTAGATGTTCCAACTAATACTTATAAAGTAATTAGCGGAGACAGCCTTTATTTCATTGCAAAAAAATATAATATAACCCTGGCTAAGTTAAGAAGTGCAAATAATAAAATAGACGATATAATTTATCCTGGAGATGTCTTTAAAATTCCAACTAACTCAGGAAGTGGACAAACTATAGCAAGTGACCCTGGAGTTGCTTCGTATTCCAATAGCGACGTAAGGTTATTAGCTAGACTAATAACTGCTGAAGCTGGCGGTGAAACCTACAATGCTATGCTTTCTGTTGGAGCTGTAGTGGTTAATAGAGTTCAAAGTTCACAGTTTCCAAGTAATATCAGCGCAGTAATCAACGAGAAGAGTGCTGGCTACTATCAATTCACACCCGTAATGAATGGAATGATTAAAAAAGTTGCATCTCAAACTGCAACTAATGCAGCATATGAATCTTTAAAAGGAATAGACCCAACTAATGGAGCCTTATATTTTTATGATGATACTGTAACAAATAAGTGGTTAACTTCAAAAACAGTAGCTGCTTCTTTAGGCAAACTAACATTTGCTTACTAATGCATGTATTTTGATTATTTCTACAATATAAAAAACAAACTTCCACAAAATAGTGGAGGTTTGTTTTTTATATTGTTATAATATTTTTTTAATAACTGCTTCCTATATAATAAAAAAAATGAGCAAATGCAAACACTAAATAGTAGTTATGCATTTGCTCATTATATTTTTTAGAACATTAGTCTCTCAAAATTAAACAGAAAAATAGGTACGATTAATTACAATAGATATTTTTGAAGAATAAATTAATATTCTTCTAGTGCATTGATCGAAATCTCTGCATCTACTCCCTAGAAAGGAGGTGATCCAGCCGCAGGTTCTCCTACGGCTACCTTGTTACGA
>JBLHPD010000237.1:0-7059 GCA_047624165.1 Clostridium sp.
ATCATTTTTTACGGCTTCCGTACTAATTCGACTCCATTCTTTCATTCTTTGAGGAACAGCACGAATCATATATCCCTTTAAGCATAATTTATGTTTTATCATATCCATTTCTAAATATCTATCATAGGTATTTCCTTCATTAAACCCATGCCCACTAATTAAAACTATTTCTCCAAAAGAACATCTATGTTCTTTAATATCCTTTATATCATCACCTATTAATACAATTTTTCCATCGTGAATCTGTTCCTTCTTTTCTGTTGAAACTAAAAAATATATGGATTCTGTCGATGGATGTCCCAGTTCTATAGCTGTATCATTTTCCATTATTATATTTGTTTTCTTATCTTTTTCCCAATTAACCGTTTCATCATAATCGAATACAAGTGCTTTATTAGATTGCTTCTTTAAATAGTTTGCTAATTCAATTATTACGTTAGTAAATATATCCATATTTTATCTTATTATCCTCCTTTACAGTGATTTTGTAATAAAACATCTTCCTTATTATAGAAGGTGTTTTATTACATATTTACTTACATTATTTTTTAAATGATCCAGCAAATTCTCTAAATCCGGGTTCAATTGCCCTTATAAGTTTCTCATCTAATTTCAGTTTATATATGCTATATCCAATCATATTTAAAACTACAAATGTTTTAACAAGTTTCTTCATAATCTTAGCTCCTTTTTTATTTATTCACCATTTACCTATATCATTATCATCTATACTGAGTAAACTTGAGTCTAGTGGTTCTGCATGCATTACTTCCGTCATAAACTTACTAACTTGATCTCGAATACTTTGCCTTGAATTCACCCTATTATCAAGTAATTCATATCTAAATATACAGAAAGGTATATCTAGTTCTTTACACTTTTCTCTCATTGTTGACTCTAGTGCCATACTGTTCTTACAACCAACATGTGCTGGATATATAACAAAATCAGGTTTGTAGTCTTCTATTACTATCATAAGATCTTCTATCATGTTCTTAGCTGGACCTCTAGTATGCTTAGACATTGTAGCCCACATGTAACGTTTTCCCAATCCTTCAAGCATTGTGTCTGGAGTAGATGTATCTATCGGTTGTATCGCACCATAAGTTTCTAGGTCCATTACTGTTCCTATTCCCCAGCATCTTTCAAGCCAATTCCACATATGCCCATAGCCTGATGGTGCAGGATTCCACATTACTGTACGATATTTCATATTTGGGAATGAAGGTATTCCTTTTTTATAAGCCTTTTGAGCTAATCTTAATAATTTTTTATAATGATTAGTGCATTCATCTGAGCCTGAAGCCACATTGAAATTCCAATAATGCGGAAACCATATTGCATCATTTGTTAATGGTGGATTATCCAACTTAGCAAGTTCCCATCTTTCAAGTTCACATTCAACTATTTCATTGTAATTATTACATATTTTACGCAGTTTATCCCAATCCATTTTTCCATCTGTGTTTTCTTCTAAAAACTTAATCATTCCTTTTAAATCATCTACAAATATATGGATGCTTTCATCATTTCTAAAATCATAAGGAACATTCAAACGATAAATAGGTACACCACCTACACTCTGCTGTATTGTTTCATAAGATGCATAGCCGCCATCACATGGTAAATTAGATGCTAATATGCATTTCCCTTGTGGCACTTCATTTAACAATGCAACTCCTGTAGTAAATCTTGGCAAGCCGCAAGTATCTGATGGAAGTCCATTATTTTCTGCTGCATCTAGATATCTTATGCCTGTAAATTGATCACATTTTGGTAAAATTGATCCCGGTAATTCTGGTTGAATATTATGAAGTCCCATTGCATGCAATATTTCTCCTGGCACCATATTCTCTGTAAGTACAACTTTGTCCGGGTTTATAAGCGCATATTGAACCATGTCACAAATTGATTTCACTATAAATGTTAGCTGTTTTTGCACCTGCTCTACATTAGCTCCACTACGTCCTTCTACATACCTATTTGCCATTGAATTAGCCTTTGTCAAATCAAATATCCAAGTGTATTTAATTGCTCCTTTTACAATAGTTGGTAATGGTGTTGTTACTCCCATCTTACCCGTATAAAACCAATTCAAACACCAATGTTTATAATTAATAAACTCTATTCTTGCCTTCTCAGGTACCGAGTCTTCTAATGTCTCTAATCTTCCTAATAATTTTTCTGAGACCTTAGTATTTTTGGCAACCGTAATTACCATTTTTGTAGTATCTTTTACATCTTTTAATACTTTAGCACCTATTTGCATATACATCTTTACTTCTTTTGAATTCTCCGTATTTTTCACCTTCCTCTCTTACTTATTTATTGCATTTGTTTTTTACATAACTTTGGCATGGCTCTTTTGGTGTGCAAATACTGCTGCACCTAGAGCCCCCATTAATTGTGGATCTATATCAAGCCTAGCTATTTTAACTTTTAAAACTTTTTCTAATGCAAGTATTAATCCTTCATTTTTAGCACATCCACCAGTTATTGTTACAGAATCTTTTAAGCCTACACTTTTTGCCATTACAAAACAACGCTTAGCAACTGACAACTGTATACCTGCTGCAATATCAGCTGCTGGTTTCTTTTGTGCCAAAAGGCTAATAACTTCCGTTTCTGCAAATACACTGCATTGTGAAGTTATATGAATTATTTTTTTGGCTTTAAGAGATAAATCTGAAAATTGCTGTAAATCCATCTCAAAGCATCTAGCCATTAACTCGAAAAACCTTCCCGTTCCGGCTGCACATTTATCATTCATTCCAAAATCTTTAACAGAGCCGACCTCATCAACACTAATTCCTTTTACATCTTGTCCACCAATATCTATAATAGTTCTGATATTTGAATTAACTGTATGAGCACCCATTGCATGACAGCTTATTTCTGAAACATTACAATTAGCAGATGCAACTTCTGCCCTTCCATATCCTGTCCCAACAATGTAAGTAAAATCTTCAGCCCCATTAACCTCACTAATATTTTTAGTAGCTTCTGCAATAGCTACTTTAGATGATTCAACTGGGTCAATTTTACTTCTAATTATTGAACTAGAAATAATCTTTTTATCTTCACCTAAAACGACACATTTGGTATAAGTTGAACCTACATCGCAACCACAATAAAATTTTGTCATTCATATCTTCCCCTTTGAAAAGTTAGTTGTTTTAGTATTTTTTACCATCTTCCTGGGTCGCTATCATCTATTTTAAGTAACATTGGATCTAATGGTTCTGCATGCATTACCTCTGTCATAAATTTACTAATTTGTTCTCTAACACTCTGTCTTGAAGTTACCCTGTTATCAAGCAATTCGTATCTAAATACACAGAAAGGTACATTCATCTCTTTACACTTTTCTCTCATTGTTGATTCTAATGACATACTGTTTTTGCAGCCAACATGCGCTGGATATAAAACAAAATCAGGCTTATCTTCATTGATTACTCTTACCATGTCTCCTATCATATTCTTAGCTGGACCTCTAGTATGTTTTGACATTGTTGCCCACATATAACGTCTCCCTAGTCCTGCTAACATGGTGTCATTAGTAGCTGTATCTATAAACTCCATTTCCCCATAAGTTTCTAAATCCATCACAGACCCTATTCCCCAGCATCTTTCAAGCCAATTCCATAAATGACCATATCCTGATGGTGGCGGATTCCAGATTACTGTACGATATTTCATATTTGGAAATGAAGGTCGTCCTTTTTTATAATCTCGCCTAGTCAGTTCTAGTAGCTTTTTATGGTGTTTAATACATTCATCCGAACCAGAAGTTATATTAAAGTCCCAATAATGTGGATACCATAATGCATCATTTGTTATAGGTGGATTATCGAGCTTCGCCATTTCCCATCTTTCGAGTTCACATTCAACCATCTCATTGTAATTACCACATATTTTACGTAGTTTGTTCCAATCCATTTTACCATCTGTATTTTCTTCTAGAAACTTAATCATTCCTTTTAAATCTTCTACAAATGTATCTGTACTCTCACTATTTCTAAAATCATATGGAACATTTAAACGATAAATAGGAATATTACCCATACTCTGTTGTACCATTTCATAAGAAGCATAACCACCATCACAGGGTAAATTGGATGCCACTATGCATTTTCCTTGTGGAATTTCATTTAAAAGTGCAACTCCAGCGGTAAACCTTGGCAATCCACAGGTATCTTGTGGAAGTCCACTATTTTCTGTTGCATCAAGATATCTGGCCCCAGCAAATTGGTCACATTTAGGCAGAATTGTTGCTGGTAATTCTGGAGTCATAGTATGCAATCCCATTGCTTGAAATATTTCAGAAGGCACCATATTTTGTGTAATTACAACTTTGTCCGGATTTGAAAGAGTATAGGTTAGCATTTCACACATATATTTTGTAATATATGTTATCGTTTTATTTACTTGCTCTACATTACCACCACTACGTCCTTCTACATACATATTTACCATTGAATTGACTTTCATTAAATCAAATATCCACGGATACTTAATAATGCCTTTTATAATTGGGGCTGGCGCTACTGCACCCATTTTTCCCATATAGAACCAATTCAAACACCAATGTTTATAATTTATAAACTCTATCTTTACATTTTCAGGTACTGCATCTTCAAGGGTCTCTAAGCCTTTTGATAATTTTTTGAGGAATCAGATTTTTTTACTGTATAAAGCACCATTTTGGTAGTATCTTTTGCATCTTTTAAGACTTTGGAACCTATTTGCATAAACATCTTTAATTCTTTTAAATTCTCCATGTTTTCCACCTCTCTCCATTATTTATTTATTGCACTTATTTCTTGTTTGGTCTTAATACTTTCTATAAATGCCTGTATTCGTGTACGAAGCTGCCCTTCTGCTGAAAGTATATATTCCTTTTCAATTTTTACTAATGGAATATTATATTCTTTCATTCCCTTTATGAAGGATAAGCTCTCGTATCCCCACAAATCACAGAATTTCATAGTCTCATATATAATTCCTTCCACGTTATATTCCTTTATTAAGTTTTCAGAATATTCTATCCTAGCTTTTGCATTTTCCATCATCCTAGGACACTGACATGTTTGTATATAGTATGTTGCCATATTTATATAAGGATCTCCTTCTTCTTCAATAGGTTCCATACCAGGTAGAGATCCACAGCAATATCTATCAGCTACAACTATTGCCCCCTGTTCTTCAATAAGCTCTGTAAATT
This sequence comes from Clostridium sp., assembly GCA_047624165.1. Lineage (GTDB taxonomy): Bacteria > Bacillota > Clostridia > Clostridiales > Clostridiaceae > Clostridium_AD. The sequence continues at coordinate 5,225 of JBLHPD010000237.1, forward strand.
TAGGATTATCAAATGTTGATCCTACTATCATTAGTCTTATTTTGTCATTCTCGAATAATTCTCTAGCCTCGAGTTCTGCCTTTATTTTTTTTAATGGTTCTATAAGCATATCTTTTGGTGCTACTTTAGTAGCTGCAATTATTTTATGAAACTCAGTTCCTGTTAATTTTGGATTATCCCCTTTTCTCATATCAGCTATAGACTTCATTAATAGGTTGAATTGATTAAAATCCTTAATAGATTTCTTAAGTGTATCTTCATTTATATTTGCATCATAGTTTTCATTTAATTTTACAGCTACCTTTCTCATGTCATTAGCCATCCATTTAATTCCTGCTTCATTAAATTTATTTGAAGTATCTATCATATACACAAAAAACTTATCATTATCACTATTTATCTTTTCTAATTCAAAATGCTGTCCACTTCTACGTATATGATCACAGCTTGGCGCAAAAATTAATGCTCCTAAAAAGTCATATGTTCCATCTAACCCAGTCTCTAATATAGCTTTTGCATAGGAACAAACTACACTTGATAAATAGTAATCTGCTTGAGAGGTGCTTGTAACCTCTGGCGCTCTCATCCATATTGGAAACACATTTCCTGCAGAAATAAGTGGTTCGGGTACTACATAACAATTGTATCCTATAGCAGTTCTACCCTGCTCTATGGCTTTGTCCACTAACTCATTTTGTGGACTTTCTAAAAGGTTTTCAAAGAAGCTCAATTCTTCTAATTTTTTCATTAAACTCTCCTTTTTTCATTTTTTTATATGGAAGTTCTATTTTTATATGGAAGTTCTATTCTTATATTAAAATCAATTATAAAATGCTCCATAAATGGAATAATCATTATTGCATTTATGAAGCGTTCTTTAATCTAAACTCTAATTCATTTTATTTAATAGCTTTGTCTTTAACATATAAATTATCTTTATTGAGTTTTATACAATCTCGAATACTGCCGCAGCACCCATTCCTCCGCCAATACACATACTTACTAATCCATATTTACCGTTTCTGCGTTTTAATTCAGAAATAAGTTTTATAGTAAGGAAAGCTCCTGTACAGCCTAATGGATGACCTAATGCAATTGCGCCTCCATTTACATTTACTTTTTCCTTATCCAATCCCAGTTCCTTAATACATGTAATAGATTGGGATGCAAATGCTTCATTTAATTCAATCAAATCTATATCATCTTTTGTAAGTCCAGCAATCTTTAGAGCTTTAGGTATTGCTTCAATAGGTCCAATCCCCATAAGTTCTGATGGAACACCAGCAACTGCAAATGATCTGAAAATTGCTATAGGTTTTACTCCTAAGCTTTCAGCCTTTTCTCTTGACATAATTAATACCATAGCTGCCCCATCACTAAGTTGAGATGAATTACCCGGTGTTACTGTACCGTTCATTTTAAATACTGACTTTAACTTAGTTAGTTTTTCAATATTAGAACCAGGTCTAATACCTTCATCTTTACTAAATATAGAATTTTCAGTACTAATAATTCCATTTTTATCTGTAATCTTTCTTACAGCTTGAACCGGAATTATTTCATCATAAAATTTTCCTTCAGCCTGAGCCTTACTTGCCTTCAACTGACTTTCTAATCCAAACTGATCTTGTTCTACTCTTGTTACTCCATATTTCACTGCAACATTTTCTGCTGTAATACCCATTGAAGCACAAGAATCCGGATTATTATCTATTAGATATGGATTAGGGCTTATTCTCCCTCCACCCATAGGCACTGAACTCATAGATTCTACCCCACCTGCTAAAATAACATCTGCCTGCTCTGCCATTATACTATTTGCAGCAATAGCTATC
>JBLHPD010000238.1:0-6971 GCA_047624165.1 Clostridium sp.
TCCAATTCTCAATTGGGAAAGGCTAGAGAAGAAATAAATATAATTTTGCAAGGAGAGCCTCTTCAAATTGCATTTAACTCAAAATACCTAATAGAGCTTTTAAAAATAATGGAAGAGGATGAGATAATTATGGAATTTTCTAGTGGCGTTAATCCTTGTGTAGTAAAAAACAAAGAAAAAAACAATTGTACGTATATGGTATTACCAGTAAGAATAAGAGCTAATAATTAGTCAATTAATATTTATAATAATATTTGGGAAAAGAAGGTTTTAAAATGAATGAAATAAAAATAGAAACAGATATAATAAAATTAGATTCTTTTCTAAAATGGGCTGGAATAGCTTGTTTAGGTTCAGAAGCAAAATTTTATATCAAAAATGAGGATATTAAACTTAATGGTGAGATAGAAACTCAAAGAGGTAAAAAATTATCTAAAGGTGATATAATTGAGTTTAACAATGAGTTTTATAAAATAATTTAAGAATATATTAATGCACCGGAAAAATTTAAATTATTCTCCGGTGCACAATTTATTTATATATATATATGTTATAATCATAACAGGTGATATTATGTATGTAAAATATTTACAACTCAAAAATTTCAGGAATTATAATGAACTAGCTATAGAATTAAATAAAGGCATAAACGTATTTGTTGGCGATAATGCTAAGGGAAAAACAAATATTTTAGAAGCTATTTATTATTGCAGTTTAGCTAAGTCCCACAGGACCAATAGGGACAAGGAATTAATTAACTGGAATGGCACAGAAGCGTACATAAAACTTTATGTATGTAAAACTAGGCTAGATAAAAAGATAGAAATAAAGATTTTTAAAGAAGGTAAAAAAGGCGTTAATATTAATTCTATAAAAGTTAAAAAACTTTCAGAGCTCTTAGGAAATTTCAATGTAATTATGTTTTCTCCTGAAGATTTAAATATTGTTAAAGATTCTCCATCACATAGAAGAAAATTTTTAGATATAGAACTATGTAAATTAAGCAGACGTTACTATTATAGTTTAACTCAATATAAAAAAATTTTAAATGAGAGAAATTTGGCTATAAAAAAATGGAACACAAATAGTGATATTATAGATGTATATGATAAACAACTTAGTGAGTTTGGTGCAATTATAATAAAAGATAGAATGTCTTACGTTGAAAAACTAAATATAAAAGGTAAAATAATACATAGTGATATAACGTCTAATAGTGAAGTGATTGAAATTAAATATTTATCACCTATTAAGGAACTAAATAATATACAAGAAAACTTGTATTTGCTTTTATGTAAAAATAGAAAAAGAGATATAGAAACTAAAACTACATCAATAGGTCCACATAGAGATGATTTTTCCATAAATATTAACGGCGCTTGCGCTAGAATATTTGGATCTCAAGGTCAACAAAGAACTTCAGTGTTAACTATTAAATTTGGAGCACTAGCAATAATAAAAGAACTAACTGGAGAATATCCAGTATTATTACTTGATGATGTGTTGTCTGAATTAGATACAAAAAGGCAAGAATATATATTAAATTCTATAAAAGAAGTTCAAACATTAATTACTTGCACCGGAATCAATGATATAAGAAAACATTTAAATTTTGAAAGTAAGATATTTGAAGTTATGTCAGGTGGAGTAAAGGAAATTACATAGATTCAAATAGGTTATAACTGATCATTAAGGAGGATATAATATGTTTTTACATTTAGGAGAAAATGTAGTCGTGCCTATAAAAGACATTATAGGTATTTTTGACATGGAAACTACTATGTACAGCTCGGACACTAACCAATTTTTAAGAATGGCTGAAGAAGATGGGTTTGTAGAGAGGATAACAAAGAATATTGTTAAATCTTTTGTTATTGCTGAGGTAGATAAAAAAAGTAAAATTTACCTATCACCAATATCATCTCAAACACTATGCAAAAGAACAGAAACTGTATATTATGCGCTGTAGATTAGATTAGGAGGATATACATGGAAATAAATAATGTTTATGACGAGAGTCAAATACAAGTACTTGAAGGATTAGAAGCCGTAAGAAAAAGACCTGGTATGTATATAGGTAGCACTAGCATTAGGGGACTTCATCATCTGGTTTATGAAATTGTAGATAATAGTATAGATGAGGCAATGGCAGGTTTTTGTAAGAACATTGACGTATTTATACACCCAGATAATTCTGTAACTGTTATAGATGATGGTAGAGGTATGCCAGTAGGAATACATCATAAAATGAAAATACCTACTGTAGAAGTTATAATGACTGTACTTCATGCAGGTGGAAAATTTGGCGGTGGAGCTTACAAAGTATCAGGTGGTCTTCATGGTGTTGGAGCATCTGTTGTTAATGCACTGTCTGAAATTTGTGAAGTTGAAGTTAGAGTTGATGGTGAGATATGGAAACAAACATTTTCAAAAGGAAAAACCACTAGTACATTAGTGAATATGGGAAAAACAGAGGAACATGGAACAAAAATTTTCTTTATTCCTGATGCAACAATTTTTGAGGAAGTTGATTTTGATTATGAGACAGTATCTCAGAGACTTCGCGAACTCGCTTTTTTAAATAAAGGTATAAGAATAACGCTTACAGACGAGAGAGAAGATAAAAAACAAGAATTTTTATACGAAGGTGGAATAAAATCCTTTGTAGATTATCTAAACAGAAATAAAGGAAAAATTCACGATACTATATACATTGAAGGACGCAAAGATGAGTATATTGTTGAAATAGCTTTGCAATATAATGATACATACACAGAAAATTTATTTTCTTTTGCCAATAATATAGATACAGTAGAAGGTGGAACACACCTAGTTGGATTTAAGACTGCACTAACAAGAATAGTAAATGATTACGCTAAAAAATTTGGATTTTTAAAAGAAAATGATAAAAATCTGTCTGGTGAGGATGTACGAGAAGGCCTTACTGCAGTAATATCTATAAAACTTACAGATCCTCAATTTGAAGGTCAAACAAAAACTAAACTTGGAAATAGTGAAGTAAGAGGCATAGTTGATGGTATAGTTGGTGAGGCCATCAGCAATGTTTTAGAAGAAAATCCAGAGCTAGGTAAAAAAATAATAGATAAATCATTAAACGCTGCTAGAGCACGCGACGCAGCAAAAAAAGCAAGAGAACTTACAAGGAGAAAATCAATACTTGAAAGTACAACTCTTCCTGGAAAATTATCCGATTGTGCATCGAAAGATCCTATGGAATGTGAAATATACTTGGTCGAGGGTGACTCAGCTGGAGGATCAGCGAAACAAGGTAGAGATAGAAAATTCCAAGCTATACTTCCTCTTAAAGGAAAAATAATGAATGTTGAAAAGCAAAGAATTGATAAAATGCTCGCATCACTGGAAATTAGGGCTATGATAACTGCATTTGGTGCTGGTATAGGAAAAGATTTTGATGTGACAAAAATAAGATATGATCGTATTATTATTATGACAGATGCCGACGTAGATGGAGCACATATTAGAACACTACTACTAACATTCTTCTATAGATACATGAAAGAACTAGTAGAACAAGGTCACGTATATGTAGCTCAACCTCCATTATTTAAGGTTACTAAAGGTAAGAAAGAGCGCTATGTATATACTGAAAAAGAGCTTGAAAATGTACTTTTGGAAGTAGGGGGAAAAGATAGTAATACTGATATACAAAGATACAAAGGTCTTGGGGAAATGAATCCAGAGCAGCTTTGGGATACAACAATGAATCCCGAAGAGAGAATTCTCCTTCAGGTCCAGGTAGAGGATGCGATGGCAGCCGACGAAATATTTACTATTCTTATGGGGGATAAAGTAGAACCTCGTCGCGAGTTTATACAAGAAAATGCTAAGAAAGTGCTTAATTTAGATATATAGTAGATTAGTATAATTACCGTAACACATTGAGGATAACGGTACTATTTTTCATATGTTGTTAAAATATTTTGTTTGAAGAGGTGTAACAGATGAATAATCAGGGAAAAATTAAACCTATTGATATAAGGTACGAAATGAAAAAATCTTATATAGATTACGCTATGAGCGTTATAGTAAGTCGTGCGCTTCCAGATGTACGTGATGGACTTAAACCTGTCCATAGAAGAATATTATTTTCTATGCATGAACTAGGATTAACACCAGAAAAAGGATATAGAAAATGTGCCAGAATTGTTGGAGATGTTTTAGGTAAGTATCACCCACACGGTGATTCAGCAGTATATGGGGCACTCGTTAGAATGGCTCAAGAATTCTCCCAAAGATGTATATTGGTTGATGGTCATGGAAATTTTGGGTCTGTAGACGGTGATTCAGCAGCGGCAATGAGATATACAGAAGCTAAAATGAGTAAAATTACAACACAAATGCTTCGTGATATTAATAAAGAAACAGTAGATTTTATTCCTAACTTTGATGGAGAAGAAAAAGAACCATCAGTGTTACCATCTAGATTTCCCAATCTTCTAGTTAATGGATCAACAGGTATTGCAGTAGGTATGGCAACCAATATACCTCCACATAACTTAATAGAGATTATAGATGGAGTGTTAATGCTTATTGAAGACCCCGAGGTTGAAATAAGTGATTTAATGACAAAAATAAAAGGACCAGATTTTCCTACAGCAGGAATTATTCTAGGAAGAGCAGGAATAAAAAGTGCTTACGAAACAGGAAGAGGAAGAATACTTGTAAGGGCTAAAACAGACATAGAAGAGAATAAAGGTAGAAATGCAATTATAGTAACCGAATTACCTTATCAAGTTAATAAAGCAAGACTTATAGAAGGTATTGCAGATTTAGTAAAAGATAAGAAAATAGATGGAATATCAGATCTTCGAGATGAATCAGATAGAGAAGGTATGAGAATTGTTATAGAACTAAAAAGGGATTCAAATCCTAATATAGTATTAAATAGGCTATTTAAACATACTAGAATGCAAGACACTTTTGGGGTTATAATGATAGCTCTTGTAAATAACGAACCTCATACACTAAATTTAAAACAGTGTTTAGTTTATTATTTAGACCATCAAAAAGAGGTAGTAAGAAGAAGAACTCAATTTGATCTAGATAAGGCACTAACTAGAGCACATATTCTAGAAGGTCTAAAAATAGCACTAGACCACATTGATGAAGTAATTCGTTTAATAAGAGCATCTAAAAGCATCAGTGAAGCTAGACAAAGTTTGGTGAATGCATTTGAACTATCAGAAAAACAAGCTGTTGCTATTGTTGAAATGAGACTTGGAAGACTTACAGGTCTTGAAAGAGATAAGATTGAAGATGAGTATAACGAATTAATGAAAACTGTTAATTATTTAAAAGGAATATTAGCAGATGAAGTGGTATTACTTAACATAATTAAAGATGAGCTTATAGAAATTAGAAATAAATATGGTGATACTAGAAGAACAGCAATAGAAAAAAATCCATATAGCATAGATGAGGAAGATTTAATTCAAGAGACAGATGTTGTAATAACTCTAACTCATGCAGGCTATATAAAGAGACTTCCCGCTGATACTTATAGTTCCCAAAAAAGAGGGGGAAGAGGAATACAAGGGGTTACTACAAAAGAAGATGACTTTGTAGAACATATTTTTATAACCTCCACTCATAATAATCTTTTGTTATTCACAAACAAAGGAAAGGCATTTAGATTAAAGGCATATGAGATTCCAGAAGGTGGAAGAACAGCTAAGGGAACAAATTTAGTAAATATTATACCACTAGCTAATGATGATAAAATTCAAGCGGTTATATCTCTTAGAGAATTTACAGAGGATAATTTTCTTATAATGGGGACAAAACATGGTTTAATTAAGAAAACATCACTTGATAAATACTCGTCTATAAGAAAAAATGGCTTAAATGCAATAAATCTAAGAGAAGATGATGAATTAATTGGAGTTGCAATAACCACTGGAGATAGCGAAATGCTATTTGCTACAAGAAATGGTTATTCTATAAGATTTAGTGAAAAAGATGTAAGAGGTATGGGAAGAACTGCAACTGGAGTTAAGGCTTTAACTTTAAGACAAGATGACATCGTAGTTGCTATGAATATAGTTAAACCTGAAGAAGAGCTATTAGTTATTAGTGAAAATGGTTTTGGAAAAAGGACCGTAGTTTCACAATACTCACTTCAACATAGAGGTGGTAAAGGAGTAATAACTTACAAGGTATCAGAGAAAACAGGAAAACTTGTAGGTGCTAGAATAGTAAAAGACGGAGACGAAATGATACTTATAAATAGTAATGGAATTGTTATAAGATTAAACGTAGCTGGAATATCTACTACGAGTAGAAATACTATGGGAGTTACTTTAATGAAGAATGGAGAAGGAGATAATATAGTTGCTATAGCTAAAATAAATTGTAGCGATGAAATTAATACAGAAGAAAATTCTCCAGAGGGCGAAGAGAACTCATTAACAAAGGAAAACTCTTTAATAGATGAGGAGTCCATGCAAGAAAATATTAAAGCAACTTTTCCGAGTGGAGAGGATGAAATAGAAACAACTAATGAGACAGATGATAAAATAGAAGATTAAGATAGTAAAGTACCTATTTGAAATAATTTCGAATAGGTACTTTTTTAGTATAATATAACTAACCTAGTGTATCTCAAGCAGTAAATAGGAGAAAAATAAAGTTATATGTAGAAAAATCAGTATAATCTGTGGAGGAGTAGAACTATTGTAAATACATTAGCAAATAGATTTGATACAATACTCTTTGTCGTCACCAAGCAAGTGGCGAAGTAAGCAAAATGTTAATTACTATTTAAAAGATTTTCAAATGAAAATAAATTTTAAAAGTTATTGACAAAACAAGTAATACCAAGTAAAATGGTAGAAGTCGTCACATGATGACTTAGCGAATTGGTCTTTGAAAATTAAACAGAGAAATAGGTAAAGAAATGAAATAATATTTTATTTTAACCAGTTAATTAC